>JAMCXP010000004.1:5039-12836 GCA_023474775.1 Candidatus Martarchaeota archaeon | reverse complement strand
CCATTTGACTTCTAAAAGAATGTAAAGCTTTTTGAACTTCAGCAGGCAGCCGCCAACCTCTTCTTCCATTTGATAAACTGTTTGTCTTCCAAACACTCAAATAATCGCTTTAAAAGCCTTCTTTTTATTAACATGTTTTAATATTAACCATACTAATATTTAAATATTTTTATTTTTAGTCATGTTGTTTTTGGGGTATTTTTCCTTATCTTTCTTTTTTTTGGTATTAATAATGATCAAATTTGATAATTATTTTAAAATCTTTGTGGCTTATTATAATAATGAAAAGGATAGAATTGAATGGCGTCACTTCATTTTACGAATCCCCTCTTGCAAGGCTTTACTATTACGCTAATGAAAAATACGGGTTTCAGAAAGAAAAGCAGGCAGGGGGGGAGTTGAAAAGAATAAACGAGGATTTGATGCATAGGTTGGTTGAAGATAATGTTAGGGAACGACTTTCTGAAAAATATGGTTTGGCTGAAACCGTTTATCAAATGGAAGAAGAGGTTGGCGGCTGCCTGCTGAAGTTCAAAAAGCTTTACATTCTTTTAGAAGTCAAATGGGGAAAACTAAGCCAGCAGGACGTCAAGAGAATAGAGGCGAAGCTCAAGGGAATCAAAACTGAAAGGAAACTATTATTCGTTCATGACAAGAAAAACCTCTCTTCATCAACTCTTGAAATCATAAATGTTTCAGACTTGTAAAAACTCAATTAGGACAACAAAGTATGTATTCAGCAGCGTTGTTAGATGATGAAGGAGCAGTTAAAGAATTATAAAAGGCACAACCCCATGCACTAGTGCCATATGGGAATGATGCGGTTAAATAAATACCACTTCCACCAAGAGTTGAACAACCGCCACTAACAATAACATTTCCTGAATTACAAGATAAAGTAAGTATTGGCGTCCACGTGCTTGGTGAAATATTATAACTTGTAGAACTCGAAGAGCATGTTGCACTTGTCCATGGCGTGTGGCCTCCGATTGAAGCGCTTGAAGCGGTTAGAGCGCCGCCGTTTTGAAAGTAACTGCTAGCAGCCACACCGCCAAGATTATTAGCATTAGTAGCAGTGCCAACAGTCATACTAGGATAATTACCATTAGTAAGAGCGTAACTGCCCGCTGCTACCCCTCCAAGAAAAGCGGAGTTATTGGCGTTTGAAGCGTTCACCGAACTGTTGGAATAAGTAGAATTAACAGCAGTTATAGAGTTGAAGGCGTAAGGAGCGTCGCTTAGAATCAAACGCGGGGACATTTCACCGTCATTATTGACGTTTACTCCTAAATAGTACTGCTGGTTAAAAGGAAGAGTTAAGGAAGTGTTACTTCCGATTAAAACACTGACCAAACCATTATTGGCCGTGACAGTGTCGGTTTCATTATAAAGAGAAGTTCCGCCTGTTGAAGTGGTGTATATGTTGAAGACTATTGAAGTGCTTCCGTTAATAGCAACTCCATTCTTGTCGGTAAGCTTTCCTTGAAATCCGATCAAAGCAGGTGTTGTAGCGCTGGCAAAGCCAATGAAAGACAAAACGCTTAAAACCAAAAAAATCTTAGCAAAACTTTTCATATCCAAAATCACCCGTTACAAGCAGGACCAGCACATAAAGCATAATCGTTGCTCTTTATTAAACCAATTGGTTGGTATGTAACATAAACGCTTGTAAATTCATAATTAGAGCTGTTGATAACCGCTCCAGGGGGCATTGCACTTGAACTGCCATTAACTCCTCCTCCGACTCCTATGTCAGAAAAGCTGTAACCGTTGCTTTGAATTGATGCTGGGGTTGAAAAAACTCCTGTTTGATTGGAAGTGTTTATGTAATTTGTTATTTGATTAGAAAGGTTTGAAGTTACGTTCTGAGAAGGGGTTAAAACAACGTTTTTTATCAGTACAACCGCTATTATAACAAAGACAACAACTCCTCCTGCAAGTAAAAGATATTCAACCGCTGACTGGCCTTTTGGATTCATAAAAGAATTAATGGTTTAAAAATGTTTAAAAATCTATCGATTTTTTTTTATTCTTCAATCAGGATTCTGACGTTCAACTCCTTTTCGAATTTTTTGGCTATTTTCTCTATTGGCTTGAAGGTTTCGCTTTCGAATTTTTACAGCTCCTTCTCGCTTATGTTTAGCTTTCTGCCTAGGTCGTTTATGGTCATTTTCTTTCCCAGCCTGGCAGCGCTAAGGATCCTGCCGTATCCTTCGATTAAAACCAATTCCCCTCCAAAGTTTGTTGAGTTTTCAGCATCGCGCACATAGCCTTCGGCGCAGAAAAATTAGGCATCATAGTGCCTAAAAAGACGGAATTTAGGAATTTGCATGGAATGGTTTAAAAATTTTGTCTGTGAATTTTCTCGTGGTAATTGAAAAATGAAGTTGAATACAAGACCCGCGCTTGTTGGATCTGCGTTATTCGTTGTATTCAGCCTGACTCTTTTATTTTCAAGCTATATCGTTCAAGCGCCTCCAGAGTTTTTCAGGGCGCTTGGCTACTCTCTTCTTTCGGTTTTGATTGTCATAGCATTGACTTCTGCGTTTAAGATTAGGAAGAAGTCCAAGATATTTGAGATGCTGTTCTATTCTTTTATCTTTCTTTTGGTTCAGTCGGTTTCAAGGATTTTTTATGCTCTGAACTTCTACCCTGACTTCTTTAACCTTTTTAACTTTCTATACGTTATAGGCTATCTTTTCTTTGTTGCGGCATTGTACTATCTTTTCAGGAATGTTTTCATTCAGAGAACAAAAACAAAGTTGATAGCAAGCTTGCTCGTGATACTGACATTCGCCCTTGCGTTCGCGGTTTACGCCCAGCCAATGATTTTTTCAACCGCGAGTCTCACAAGCAAGGTTTACGCAATGGCCAGCTCTATGATTGATGTGATAGTAACCACCGGGTTAGTCGTTCTAATGGTTTACATAAATTCTAGGATGTTTGTAAGGGTTTACGGCTGGGCCCTTCTGGCTATAGCCCTCGCTCTTGGAAGGGATTTTATTCTAATTCCTGCAAGGCTTTTCGCAACCTCGTACGTATGGAATTTTACCGAGCTGCTGGCATTTATTTTCGCCATGCTGGCTTACGTTTCCATAACCAAGTTTCTTGAGATGCAGAACAACAAAACCTTTTCCCCTGCAGAAAGCGTTGTTGAAAAATCAAAAACATCCAAACCCACGACTCGCAAGGCTGACAGCAAGATTCATAAAGCCGTTCAGCGTTTCTCAACGGGTTGATGTCTCTTGATTTCACTTATATTTGACCTTGCGTCCTTCACGCTGTTATTCATAGGAATGATAGTTCTATAGAGGCTTTTCATTAAGTTCAGGAGTTCCAGCTTCGCCTTCACTCTAAAACTTATGGACGTAGGAGTTTTGCTTTTCGCCATAAGCCTTGCCTCAAGAGAAGCAACGTTGAATCTACCTTTTCGGCAATAAAAAAAGAAGTTTGAAGAAACCTCGAAAAGCAAGAAAATGATATAGCACAAGAGAATGAACTTCTGTGTAAATGGACAGCTTGTAACACTACAGTTTTAATAATGACAGTTTTAATAATGAAAATGAACGAGTTGTGAATTAATCCTGACTTCTGCTCCCAAAGCCGAAAACCCGCCTAAAACCACTCGATTATAAGAGTTAAAGCGCAGAGCCGCTTCAAGCGTTTTTAAAAAAAGATAGCAAAATGTTTTAAAAACAATTCATTATAATACTTGGATACGATGAAGCAAACAAGAATGAGCAAGAAAATAAGTGAAAATAAGAACGCTCAATTCAAGTACCATATTCTGGCGTTGGTTTAAAGTAATGGTTCGCATGTTTTGAAAAAAGGTTTTAAAAATAAGATGCAGAAGCCCGCATTTATTTAAATTATTCTTCGACAAGTATTTTGATGTTCAATTCTCTTTCAAGTCTTCTTGCAATTTTTTCAATTGGCTTGAGAGACTCGTTTTCGAATTTTTCCAGCTCCTTCTCGCTTATGTTCAGCTTTCTTCCAAGTTCTTTAACGCTTAATTTTTTGCCTAGCCTTGCCACGCTTATGATTCTGCCGTATCCTTCTATCAAAACGAGTTCTGCTAAGCGGTTTTGGCTTTCAGGCTCAAAATCATCTTCTGTTGCGAGTTTTTTTTCAAGTCTTCCGAATTTTAAACAGTTTTCGCACACATTCAGCCTAGCGCCGTCGATTATTGCAATCGCTACAGCTTCGCGCCGCCCGCAAACTTCGCAGTCCATTTTTAAACGCCTCCTGCTTTTAATTTTAGAATTGGCTTAAACACTACGCAAAAATTATAACCGCCAATCATTTAAAACCTTTTCTGAAAGCCAAAATATTCTGAAGGTCTTCGTTTTTATTTCCTACCTGTTTGTCATTCAATTCATCAATACTTGGAATAAAGCGCTTTCTAAAGATTTTAAGCAGATTTTCGGGATTGTTTAACTAGTTTTTTTTAAAACAAGTTTATTTTTTTAGAAAATTTTTTACGTGGAAGGTTAAAAAATGAATGCTTCTTTAAAGTTAAAGAGTTTAAAAAAAAGTGGTTTTTAATGAATAATGAAAGAATAGCTTGGTTGATTGTTTTCATCGCTTCCATAATTTTGTTCTTCGCCACAGCGCTTTCAAGACTTGACTTTGCTGTTAAAACTTTCAGTGTTTTGGTTGTTTTGGTTGTGAACAGCGTTAGTTTGGCAAAGGCTTTCAACACCGAGAATTACTATGTTTTTTTGAATATTAAAAGAACTGAAAAGGGTTTGAGGAAAATCAAACAATTGGCGTTGAAGCATGAGGGGGCGATTAAAAAACTTGTTGACTTGGGCTTGGCGGTGAGCTTCGGTCCTTTCTACTCTTACTATGTTTTCGGCAACAGCAGGAAGTTTTACACCTACACCGCTCTTTTGATTGTTTTCATCGCTTTTCTTGAGTTTAACAACCCTTCGGCAATTGTTCTTGCTTCTGGCTTGATTGGAGGTCTTGCTTTAATTGGACTTTCTTTGATGGGGGTTAACGCTTACTCTATCTTGTTCGCTCACTCCACCCAGGCGGGCGCGACTCTTGCAATTCCTTTTGTTACAATTCCAGGCGAGGCGTTGATTGCGATTATATTGATAATAGTAAGCCATGAGGCTTTCCACGCGCTTGTTTTTTCAATAGAAAAAATAAAGATTAAAAACAGTGGAATCGCCCTGCTTTCTTTCATTCCAATAGCCGCTTTCGTAGAGCCTGACGAGAAGAAGCTTGAAAAAACAACCATAACAAACAAGAGAAGGGCGCTGATAGCAGGTAGCGCCGCCAATTTTTACTTGTTCGTCATTTTCACTTTGATAACCATCCCATTCATGCTTTTTTATAATAACCAATCAAAGGGAGTGATAGTTGAAGGGGTGGTTTCAAACAGCACTGCAAGCGGTTTTTTGAAGGCGGGGGATGTTATAACCTCTTTCAACAACACTCCTATTTATAACGTTCAAAGTTTGGCAAACCTCACTTCAATCACTAAAAAAGGGGAGGTTATTCCAATGACTGTTAACGGGGTGAACGTCACGGCTGTTTTCATTCAAAACAGCCTTCTTGGCATTGCAGGCGCTAATTTGATAGCCAACTTTTACTTCATTCCAGGGTGGTTTATCAACAGCGTTACAATAGCGCTGCAGTGGATTGTCATTCTAAGCATTTCCATAGCGGTTATAAACATTCTCCCGCTTTACATAACCGACGGAGCGAGGTTGATGTACGAGGAAATCAAGGAAAAGAAGGGAAGGAAAACAGCTGCGAGGATGACAAGCCTTGCGAGTTTGATTGTTTTGATTGTTATAATAATCAATATAATTCCAGCGCTTTGAAAATACAAAGCGTATTAAATAATATTGTATTTTTTGAGGTTTTTTTCAATCCACTCATTCAGTGGAATGTATTTAATGTTAATGTTATTTACCGTTTCTTCGCTTGAATAGTCCATTGTTATTATTTCAGCGTTGTAAGCGTTGAGCCTGGCTGCGCATTCCATTATAGATTTTAATTCTCTTGTGTTGGTTTTCTCTTCCTTTACCGAGTATGCCACTTGTACAAGTTTATATTCGCGTTTGTCTTTGATTATAAAGTCCACTTCTTTGTTGTTTTCAAGCCAGTAGTAAAAGTTAAAACCGTCAGAGTGCTTTGAAATTAAATACAAAGTGCTTGCGACAGTGTTTTCAAGCAGCCTTCCTTTGATTTCAATTGGGTTTACTCCAAGCACAGAGGGAAATGAATTGTCTATGGAGTAAACCTTTCTTGGGCTGTTGTCTTGTGCTTTTATGGAGAAAGAGAATCTGTCGACAAAAAATATAAGGTAAGATTTTTCAAGGTGGAGCGAAAAGTTGTATGATGTTTTTACAGACAGTTTTAGGAATTTTGACACGCTGTTGAAGGTTATTCTCGAACCTACGCTTGTTATGTAAAATTTAGCCAGTCTTACAAGCTCATCCTGTTTTTGTATCCTAAATCTTTGTATAACATCTTTAAGTATTATGGTGTTGAAATAGCTTGTCGCAAGGTCTGTTTTGTTTTTTGACAGAGCTATGGCTGGAAACCCGCCTTCTTTTAAAAATCGGTTTGCGTCATTTGTTTTGGCGAACTGTTCATACTCAAATAAATGAAGCGGGTGAACATAAACAATAACGTGCCTGCCTGACAGCAGAGTGGCGTATTCTGAGTCTAAAAGTTTGGATGAAGAGCCTGTGATTATGAATCTCGCTTCTTCGCGTTCTGAAAGTCCTCTTACAAACCGCTCCCACCCGTTAACTTCCTGCGCCTCGTCTATTATTACAACACTTTTTTGAGTTGGGTTTACTTTTTCCTTGTATGTTTTATAAATTTCAAGCAACAGTTCATAATCCCTGTCTATCAGCCGCTCGTCTTCAAGATTGATTATAAGAATGCGATTTTTATCAAATCCTTCTTTTATAAGGTTTTTAGCAACCTGCCTTGATATAAACGACTTGCCGGCTCTTCTTATACCAGTTTCTATTATCACAGGCGTTTTCGAGTCTTTTATAAACGATATTATTTTTTTAAAATAAAAATCTCTTGGAATGCCTGTTTCAGGTTCATGATTCCAAAAATTCCAAGAGTCAAGGATTTCAAGAATCTCTTGTTTTTCCATGCTTTTAATACAGCATTACACATTTAAAAAGATTTGTATCGTATTACAAATTCTAAAAGATTTGTATCGTATTATAAATTTAGTAAAAAATCGTCAAAAAATGCAAATTTTCAGGTGGGCATCAGATAAATATAAAATTTGCTTTATGAAAAAGCCTTTTTTGTTAAATTTTGTTAAACAAGCTTTAAAAAATCAGAGATTTGAAGGTATTACCTTTCATTTTTTAGGTTCATTTCATTAGATATTGACAAAAAAAATTTTTAAAACCCGCCAGTAAGGGTTAAAAATCATTGCGTTTAAAAACTTTTGATGGACTCTGATTTGGCTCAAAGAATTAACATTACTGGGGATAAAACTGTTTACTCTCAGTCTATAAAAGAGAAGATTTCAAGCGAGGTTGGAAAGGTTAAAAGCATTGAAATTGAAAGCGTTAATCTTCATGTCAAGGTCAACAATCACAGTAAAAAGGAGGTTTACGAGATTGAGACAAGCGTTATCCTAAAGAAAGGCGGGAGGGTTTTCGCAAAAACAATCAGCAGAGAGCCTAACCTTGCCTTGAATGAAAATCTGAAGGAAATTCAAAAAGAGCTTATGAAGAAAAAGAAGAATCCTATGCATGATTATCAAAAAGAAGGTGATTGAAGAATGAAAAAGTCTATTGG
>JAMCXP010000004.1:0-5029 GCA_023474775.1 Candidatus Martarchaeota archaeon | reverse complement strand
TCAAACCATAAGAAGTAACAAAATTCAAGCTAGGAGGAGTGTAATTTCCAGCTTTTATATAAGTCCCATTCACATAATAGAATGGACTCCAAGTGTTTATTGAAAAAGTCTATTGGAATCGCAAGCTTGATTTTGGGAGTTCTGCTTTTAGCCGTCAGCGTTTACCAGACCAATCAATATCTTACCGTTTCAGCCACTCTAAACTACCAGTTGAGCGCCTTGAAGGGAGCTTCGACAAGCGCTTTGACTTCTACACAGCTAGCTCAGATTCAGGCCACTCAGGATGTTGCCAACCTTACAAACACCGCTATAATAGAAGGAATTTTGATAGACGTTGCATTGGGAGTGGTTTTCGCCGCTATAGGAGTTTTCCTGTTGAACGACGATTTTTAAGCTAAGATAGTGAAAATTCAAGCGGGCACGACGTTTTATTTTTGCGAAACCCGCTTGAACAGGCTTTTAATTCAACGTTGTTTAAAACCGGGGTTAAAAGAAAGTGTTTTAAACGTTCAATGCTTTTCTATTTTTTAAAATGTTTAAACTCCGCTGGTTTTTTGGATTCATAGCTTTTCTTTTCTTAATTTCAACTTCCCATGCTCTTGCTTGCGGCAATGTTGGATCAAGCGGGGTTTTAACCGCGAGCATAGCTGCTTCTGGCAATTGCTTTAATGTTACTGCTAGCAATATTATTATCAACTGTAACGGTTTCAGCGTTGTGGGAAATGGAAGCGGGGACGGTTTTGATGTCAATAATATGAGCAATGTTTCCATAATAAACTGTTCTGTCAGCAATTTCACAGCAGGCGTCAATGCTTCAGAGTTCAACAATTTGACTATAGGCTATTCTAACTTCACCAATAATCTTTTTTCAATAAACACTTGGAGTCCATTCTATTATGTGAATGGGACTTATATAAAAGCTGGAAATTACACTCCTCCTAGCTTGAATTTTGTTACTTCTTATGGTTTGAATCTTTTCAACAACCAATTTCTAGACCAGTATACCTTTAACAATAATCCTTATAGCTGCAATGTTATTTACAACGCTTCAATACAAAACAACACGATAAAAGGCGCTTTCGCAGGCTATCACTTGGGCAATTCAACAATCTCATACAATAATTTTAGCACAGGATTTGGAACCTTGCTTGGAAACAACATTTTTGGGGATAATCTAGCTTTGTGGAGCTATAATAATATAACAAATAATTATTTTAAAAATGCAAATACGCAACCAAACATTTCAATTGACTTTTGCGGCAATAATTATTTTTACAATAATAATTTCACGGGAACAATTTTAAACAGCCAGGTGTGGTGCGGCTCTAGCGCCCAAGGATGCCTTTCGAATGGATACTGGCCGTACACACAAACCAATAATGATAATTCTGTTGGAAACAACACTTTTGACTATAATAATTTTACAAGAAACAACACCGAATCTCCTTTTTATGGTTTGTTCGTAAATTATTTTAATAATGTCAATTATTTATTTGAAAATATCACCAGCAATAATTGGATTGACGGCAAAAGCGTTTTGTATTACTCGCCTTACTCTAACGCCTGCCCAAGCAACACTCAACTAAACTTCGGAAACAACCAATACGGCTTTGTGGGACTGGTGAACTGCACAAACATCAATGTGACCGGAACATTCTACACCGGCTTGGTTGCCGGTTTTACTAGCAATTCTTTGTTTAATAATTCTAACGTTACCGGCACCAGTAAAATGGGCTTCAATTTTTTCAATTCCAGCAATATTGTTGTTCAAAACTGCAACGTTAATGGCAATGGAAGCGGGGACGGTTTTGACATTAATGATGCCAATAACGTTTCCATAATAAACTGTTCTGTCAGCAATTTCACAAACGGGGTAAGCGCTTCGGAGTTCAACAATTTGACAATTAACCAATCGACTTTTGTGAATAATTCTAACTCTATATACACTCCACATATAACCAGTTATTTTATGATGTATGATATGACCGCCATTCTATGGCTTTACAATCCAACTATTGAATGGCATTACATGGGCGATGTTGATATCACCTCTTCTGGTTTGAATCTTTTCAACAACTTTTTTTTGGACCCAACCACATTTTCGAATAATGAAGGCTTCTGCAATGCGATTTACAATTCAACAATCGAAAACAACACCATGAAGACATTTAATGGCATTCACTTAGGCTATTCAAATTTCTCGTTCAACAACTTCAGTACAACGGCGTCGGTGGACTTTTGGGATCATAATAATATAATAAGCAATTATTTTACAGGCAATACTAGCATAGAAACAAGCATTAACATTGCTATGTGCAGTTATAATTACTTTTACAACAACACTTTAATAGGAGGGGTTTTTAACGGCAATGCATATTGCAGCCACCCTGAAGGAACATGTGCGGGCGCAGGAGGGTGGTTTGACTATCAAACAGGAAACAACACTTTTGACTATAACAATATCACGAGAATAAACGTCGCTTCTCCTTTCATGTCCATGATGACCTATAATTATAATTATTTATTTGAAAATATCACCAGCAATAATTGGATTGACGGCAAAAGCGTTAATTACTCATCGCCATGGTCGGACAACATATGCCCAAGCAACACTCAACTAAACTTCGGAAACAACCAATACGGCTTTGTGGGACTGGTGAACTGCACAAACATCACTGTGACCGGAACATTCTACACCGGCTTGGGTGTTGGCTTGACAAACAACTCGCTGTTTAACAGTTGCAATGTAAGCAATAATGTTAACGTTGGATTGGCGTTTATGTATTCCAACAATAACACCATCCAGAACAGCAATATTACAAATACGGGTTCTAATTCATTATGGTTTATAAGTTCTAACTTTAATAATATTTTAAATATTTTACTGCCAAGCCTAACCGGTCAGGTAATTTCCATTGTATCAGCTTCCAATAATAATTATTTTCAAAATATTTACCTGCCGCCTGCGGGTACTGGAATAACCATTTATGGAGTAAGCAGTAACAACACTTTCAATAATCTTACCGAGGGAGGTTTAACCTACGGCCTTGGCTTTTACTTAGGCGTAAACGCGTATAATAAAAATGCTGTTAACACGACTGTTGAAAACTCTGTTATAAACACAAGCGGTTTAAGAACTCCTTTCCGCCTTTATAATTCTAGTTTAACGGTTATAAACACTAGTTTAAATGCTTCAAGCAGTAATTTGCTTAATGCTTCTTCTTTTTACGATTCAATAAACTCTACAGTCCCTTATTTTAATATAGTCGATTCTTTAAGCAGCGTTTTGATTCAGTGGTTTTTGAACACAAGGGTTCAAGATACTGGACAGAATGGAGTGTATAATATCACGGTGAATGTTACAAACAGTTCAGGCCTGGTTTTGCAAAACATTACTGACATTAATGGCTCTACCGGGTGGAATGTCTTAAGTCAGGAGTTTTTGACAAACTCGAGCATTTTAACCTACGCTCCTTACACTGCAAGCGCTATATTCAACGGGTGCGCCAGCAGGGTTTATTCAACCTCAACCCAGCTCACCTCTTCGCAAATTCTTAGTTTAACTCTTCAAAACCTTGTCAGAACCCTTCAGCTTTTAAGCGTGAGCCCTTCGATTTATAATATTTACAAGCCCAACCAGAACATTTCACTGACATTTGAGATTTTCAACCCAAGCTGCCTTTCAACAAACTTTAACATCACAGTCTATACTCCTCAAGGGTCTTTCAACTGCACTTCAAGCACCAATGGCTATGCTTCTGTTTACGTTCCATGCGGTTACTTAAACCTAAGCTCTTACATTAACACAGTTATTTTAAGTTTTTCTACTGATGCTGGATGGAGTGCGCAACCCTCTTTTCAAAACTTCACTTTCTACACTACAATTTCAAACAATATCGTGGTTCCAGACTCGAACGTTATGGTGATTCTGGTTTTCGCTTTCATCTCGTTCTTCATTTTCAAAAACAAGCTTAAAAAATGAATTCAGTCTTGAATGATTTACTCGCGAGTAATTTACCACACCGCAAGCAAAATTGAGTAAAGCAGAAAACCAGCAATAATTGAAAAACAATTTGACAGTGTTTTTATCTCAGCGACACGCTCCCGGGTTTTGAATTATCCTCTTCCACGAAAACAGCGGTTCCGTAAGCGACAACTTCTGTCATGGTTTTTCCAATGTCGGAAGAGTCGAATCGCATGTCAACCACTGCGTTCGCTCCCAGAGCTTTTGCGTTTTCAACCATTCTTTCAATCGCGTGCTCCCTTGCCTGCGAAAGCATTTCGCTGTATTCTTTAATCTCTCCTCCGAACAGACTTCTCAACCCTGCGACTATGTTTCCGCCCAACCCTCTGCTTCTAACCACAATGCCAAAAGTCGAGCCGAAGTTTTTTACTATTTTTTTTCCAGGTACGTAGTTGAGTGTTACTACAATGAAATCCATATTTAAATCGCCTTTAGGCCTTTTGATTGAAAATCAAAAAAGGAGAATAAAATCAAAACAACAGCTACGACAATAAGTGAGAATAAAGCCACCATCCACTGGTACGCGGGGTTTGAAATGAACAGTGAAAGCATGAAAATAATACTTAAAACCTTGAAAAGCTTAGCCCCTTCTTCATGTGTTTTCTTCCAAACCTTGTCGCTTTTAACGGTCCAGGGTGTTCTGATTCCAATCCAATGGTTTCTCTTCAGTTTTTGCATGTTAGACCCGCTCCAGTAGAAAAAGACAGAGAAGGCTGGCAGTATGAAATCTGAAATGCTGAAAGCAGAAAAATACAAGTTGCTTAAAAGAACAACTCCTTCAACGTAAAGAAGAAAAAGAATCACAAACGATACAAACTCAGAGTAGTGATAATTCACAAACTCATGCGCTTCTTTCAAGCCCCTAATATGCGGAAACTTGCGCATGACAAAAAATGAAATTATCATTAAAACAGGGAAAATGAAAAGCCAGAGCTTGCTTGCGTAAAAATCAGGAACGTTCAAATAATTCCAGTGAAGCGCAACGCTTGAAGGGAGAAAAGAATA
>JAMCXP010000010.1 GCA_023474775.1 Candidatus Martarchaeota archaeon | reverse complement strand
GGCAGTGCCTTTGGTTTTGGTGGTTTTGGCAATTATTGCGAGTTTTGAGGCTGGAGGTATTTATGGTGTTTCGCTGGCCGCGGTTTCTATGTTGTCTTTGACTGGTATTGTTATTACTTTGGATTCTTATGGTCCGATTACTGATAATGCTGGAGGTATTGCGGAGATGAGTGGGATGAAGGAAAAGACAACATAGAAACCGCGGCCAGCGAAACACCATAAATACCTCCAGCCTCAAAACTCGCAATAATTGCCAAAACCACCAAAACCAAAGGCACTGCCACCGACTGCATCCCTTCTGCCAAACCCTGAATCAAATTAGTTCCAGCCCCTGTTTTAGCCGCCCTAGCAATCCCTTGCACAGGAGAATAATCCTTACTCGTATAATACTCCGTCACAAAGAAAATCGATAAAGTCAAAATCAAACCGACTATAAGTGCTTCAAAAATATAAGTCCAACCAAAAGCTATGAAAAAACCTATCAACGCTAGAATCGTTGAAACTATCACCCCCTTATATAAAGCACTCATTATCTTTGTTCCTTTTAATTTAAAGAAGAAAGTTCCAACTATTGAAGCCAAAACACCAATACTCGCCACCGCCAACGGTGTGGTAGTAAACATACTCTCACTCTGAAAACCCGCCAAACCAACACCTGAAACTGAAATACTCAAAAGCATCGCAGCTATGATAGTCACCACAAAAGATTCAAACAAATCAGCAGCCATACCCGCACAATCACCCACATTATCACCCACATTATCAGCAATCACCGCTGGATTCCTAGGATCATCCTCAGGAATGCCCTTCTCTACTTTCCCAACCAAATCCGCTCCAACATCTGCCGCCTTAGTATAAATACCTCCCCCGACCCTAGCAAACAACGAAATTAAAGAAGCCCCAAAACCAAACCCAATCAAAACAAGAGGATTATGAAACAAAACATAAAAAACAGTTACCCCAATCAAACCCAAACCCACCAAAGTTATTCCAGTAACCGCCCCACCCCTCGTTGAAACATCCAAAGCCTTCTGCAAACTCTTCTCAGCTGCCTGAGCAGTCTTAACATTCGCCCTCACACTAATACTCATACCAATAAAACCAGCCAAAGCACTCAAAACACTACCAACAATAAAAGCAAAAGCAACGCTCCAACCAACCGCAAACCCAATTATCAAAAACAAAATAAAAACAAAAACCGCCACAGTGGAATACTGACGCTTAAGATAAGCATTAGCGCCCTCCCTAATAGCCAAAGCAACCTCATTCATCTTCTTCGTTCCATCAGGCTCCTGCAAAATACTGTAAACAAAAAAACCCGCCGCTCCAAGCGCAACCAAACCAGTTAAAATCGACAATATAATAGAAAAGTCCATAAATCAAATCACCACGTTAATACCTACTGTTTTAAATTCAGTAGGAAATGCTTAAAAACATTTTCAGGAAAAACCCAAACCCACCAAAAAAACTATTCCGTTTTAACTGCAAAATAATAAAAGAAAAAAATTACCACTAAAAAGTTTAACCCTGCTTAAAGTTTCTTTCAAGAGCTTTTCTTTCCTTAAAGCAATTTCAATCACTTGCTTATCAGACTTACTGAGAAAAGAATAATATTTGCCGCAAAGGTTAGCATCAGTAATCAACCTAAAAGAAATAATAACCGCAGAAGACCCATTGCTATAAAGTTACTCCATTCAGTTTGAACAATAGAACCTCATATTTATGATTGTTGTAATTGATCATTGCAAGCAGGGCCGGGGAGTCGCACCCCGCTATTCCGCTCTGCAGGCGGACGCATAGCTGCTCTGCCTTAGGGACTCCATTTCCTGAGGAAAAAAGAATTAACCCTGCCTTTTAAAGAGCAGCTGGTTTAAATTTTTGTTTTAAGGTTTTATTAATTTTTGGTTGAAAACCATGGAAAAATTTAAAGAAATTATTTTAAAAGAACGGGTCGCCAGAGAAAAATTAGATTTTTTCAAGAGGGCGACCAGTTCAACCCACCTTTCCAAATAAGGTACTTAATGGTAGGGGGAAGGTTGAATAAAAACCTTGTGTTTTTCTTTTTTAGGGGTTACATTTAAGGGAACAATAAGTTTAGTTTTCTGCCGGCAGAGAGTAAGGTTTATTTTTCTGCTTGTTCCTATTTTGCTCGATGTTTTTGAAAAAAAAACATTTTGATTAATTTTTGAAAAAAAAAGCGGTTTTTATGGCAGAAGTGATTGACTTAAAAAAATTTAAGAGAGAAAAACTCTTGAAAGAAACTGAAAAATGGGAGGAGACAGAAAAAACCAAGGAGTTGAACGGATTACTATTTAAAGCGATAAACGTAAAGGATTTCAAAAGTGTTAGAGATCTTGTTAAAAACGGCGCTGACGTCAACGCAAAAAACGAGTTAAAAGCAAGCCCCCTGCACCTGCTTTCAGAGCAGGGAGAAACAGACATGGTCGAGTTTTTAATAAAAAATCATGCAAACATCAACAGCAAAGACATTCTACAGTGGAGCCCTTTAAGGTACGCAGTTTTTAATAAGAATTTGGGAACAGCCGAACTTTTAATGAAGAACGGAGCGGCTATGGATAAAGAGGTTTTGAACGCGGCCAAGCAAAGCGGAAGCAAAGAGTTGATGGAGCTTATAAGAGTCTACACTAAACACTAATTACGTGAAATTATTTATACAAATAAGAGATAACCCAAATTAAGGTTTCCATACAATTCTAATCTTATTTTAATTCAAACCCTTAGCGAACCGCGGAACGCCCTTCCACTGTAGAAAGAGGGAGCGCCGTTATGATATAAAAAGACGTTGCCATACCTGCGATCGGCAAATAAAGCCCCGCCAAGCTTTCTAACATCAGAAGGGGTTTTAATCCAACTTGAAGTCTTCGTATCAAAAGTTCCGAGTTTCTGCAACTCTCGATAATGTTCCTCTGTCAAAAGTTCTATTCCCATAGCACCCGCCATATCAACAACATTCCCTTTTGGATGAATCCCTTGCTTTTCCCTCAACTCCTGCCCTTCACGGTCGTAGCAAACATTTACACGACCTTTAGGAGTTTGCTCCGAACAATCATAAAAAATAAACTCTCCAGTCTTTTTATCACGGCCAACAACATCCGGCTCACCACCTGTCCTCTCCATCTCATTGAGTGACCAGAGTTTTTCTGGCTTTACTTTAAGCCTTTCCAGCACTTTAGTCCATTCAATGCCTTTATGTCGGTTAATGTTTTTCTCAAAACGAATTTTCAGTATTTTGATTATTTCTTCATGCTGCTTTGGAGAAAGCTCTTTTTTTGCAGTGATAGAGCGCATAATCATATTATTCATCACTAATTTATAAGATTAACCATGCAGATAAATATGAAAAAGTAAATTAAAGCATAAGATATTGAAAATTCACTCCAAGTATATTCCAGGCCTTCCTGGCTTGGTTGATTTTGACTTGTTTTTAGGATCATACTTTGAAGGGTCGCTTGTGGAGAATATGATTGTTTCCAAGCCAGAGTGTCTTTTTAGGTAGGCTGGAAGCCCCCTGAACTTTTCCAACTCGCCGGGAATTAAGTAAATAAAGGCTTTTGATAAGCTTGTTTTGGCTATTCCCTTAATTTTTTCAACGTCTTCCGAGATCTTTTTATAAGCTTCTATTGTTTCCAGCACTTTAGAGTCATACTTTTTAACTTCAGGCCACCTAGCGTTTGTTGAAGCAAAGCCTTTCTTGCCTAGTTTTTGCCACAACTCTTCTGAAACATGAGGAGTGAAAGGAGATATGAGAATAACAAGAGTTTCCGCAGTGTCCTGCATCGCTTCCTTCTGCTTTTCAGAAGGCTCTTTGATTGTTTCCGCATACTCCCTTAAAACGTCTATTAGCGTTGAAAGGTTTGAAACAGCAAGGTTGAATTTCTTCTCATTGAACCGCTTTGTAACCTCTTCAACAGTCTTACAAGTCAAAGCATTAAGATATTCATCTTGCAGAGTGGCTGTAGCAGTGGTGTTTTGCTCACTCTTGCCTTGTTTTCTTTCAATACAAGCATTTACCGCATTCCAAAGCCTTGTTATGAACTTGAAAGCCGCTGGCACTCCTTGATCACTCCAATCCAATTCAGTTTCAGGCATTGCAACAGAAAGCAGATAAAACCTCAAAACGTCAGGCCCGTACGCGTCCATTATCTCGTTAGGATCTACAATGTTTCCAATAGACTTAGACATCTTCGCCCCCTCCTTCAACACCATCCCCTGAGACAAAAGACTATTGAAAGGCTCGTCTATTTCAAGAAGATTCAAATCTCTTAACGCTTTAGTGAAAAACCTGGCGTAAAGCAAGTGAAGAATTGCATGCTCCACGCCGCCAATATACTGGTCAACAGGAAGCCATTTTTCAATCTCCTGCTTAGAAAAAGGCTCTTTCTGGTTTTTGGGGTCTGAATACCTCAAGAAATACCATGAAGAGTCGACAAAAGTATCCATCGTATCAGTCTCCCTTCTAGCTTTACCCTCACACTTAGGGCATTTAACCCCAGTAAAAGTTTTCGACGTTTCAATAGGGTTTCCAGTTCCAGTGAATTGAACGTCAGTGGGAAGAATTATTGGGAGGTCTTTTTCATTGACAGGCACAACACCACACTTTTCACAGTAAATTATAGGAATAGGAGTGCCCCAATATCTTTGCCTTGAAATAAGCCAATCTCGTATCTTATACTCTGTTGTCTTCTTTCCAATCTTCTTTTCCTCAAGCCAGTCGCCCATCCTTTTAATAGCTTCATTGCTTTTAATTCCATTGAACTGTTGAGAATTTACAAGAACCCCTACTTCAACAAAAGCTTTCTCCATTGTTTCAGCGTCCAAAGACTGATTTTGAGGTTGAATCACCACTTTGATTGGAAGGTCATACTTCTTTGCAAACTCAAAGTCTCTCTGATCATGGGCAGGAACAGACATTATTGCTCCTGTCCCATACTCTGAAAGTACGAAGTTTCCTACATAAATTGAAATCTCCTCATTGTTAACCGGGTTCACGCAATACTTTCCTGTATTAACCCCGTGTTTTTCTTGGTCCAAAACACCAGAAATCCTATCGTGCATGGACTTTTCTATGAACTCCTTCACTTCCTTTTCCTGCTTTGTTCCTTTAACAAGATCCAAAAGCTTTGGATGATCAGGAGCCAGAACCATAAACGTAACTCCAAAAAGCGTGTCAGGCCTTGTGGTGAAAATCTGTATTTTTTCCCCTGATTCTTTTATTTTAAAGTCAACCAGAATGCCCTCGCTTTTGCCAATCCAATTCTCCTGCATTATCTTTACTTCTTTTGGCCATTCTAAATCCTTCAATCCTTCAAGAAGCTCTTCTGAATAATCAGTTATCCTGAAAAACCACTGCTCAAGATCCTTGAAAACCACCTTAGACTTGCATCGCCAGCACCTTCCCTGCTCAACCTGCTCGTTTGCCAAAACGGTCTTACAAGAAGGACACCAATTCACAGGCGATTTCTTGCGATAGGCCATGCCTTTTTCTAAAAATTTAAGGAAAAACCACTGGTTCCACTTATAATATTCTGGATTGCAAGTCACCACCTCTCTCCTCCAATCATAACTTGAACCGAATTTTTTAAAATTTTGCTTGAAACTTAAAATGTTTTTTTCAGTCCATTCTTTTGGATTTATTTTGTTCTTTATAGCCGCGTTCTCTGCAGGAAGCCCAAAAGCATCGAAACCCATTGGATACAACACGTTAAAACCATTCATTCTCTTGAATCTTGCAAAAGCGTCTCCTATAGAGTAGTTTCTCGCATGACCCATGTGCATGTTTCCCGAGGGGTAGGGAAACATTTCAAGAAGGTAGAATTTTGGCTTTCCTTCTTCTTCGTTGATCTGGAAAGCTTTCTGTTTTTCCCACTCCAACTGCCATTTCTCAGCTATCTGCTTAAGCACTTCAGTTGTCAGCGAGTCTGTTTCCATTTAAATCAAAATATATTGCACAGAATTGATTTTTAATTCTTTTTAAAAAAAAGCGGGCTCGGTGGGATTCGGACCCACGACCTATCGGTTAAGAGCCGATTGCTCTACCAGGCTGAGCTACGAGCCCCGTGGTTTAGATTTGAATCAAGATGTTTAATAAATATTTTCTACAATATTTTTTATCATGATAAGCGTTTTGAGATTGAATCATAGGAAGAGGGATAAAAGGATAACTACTCATTGCGCTTTAACGGCAAGAGCTTTTGGAGCTTCTGGAATGATTTTCACTGGTGAGGCCGACCCCCATATCATTGAAAGCGTTGAAAAAGTGACTGAAAAATGGGGTGGAAATTTTAAAATCAAACACTCAAAAAACTGGAAAAAAGAAATAAAAAACAAAAAACTTAAAGTTCACCTGACTTTCTACGGGGAAAGACTTGAAGATAAAATAAAAGAGTTAAAGGGTAAAAACCTACAGGTGATAATAGGAGGGGAGAAAGTTCCTAGAGAAGTCTACGAAAAAGCCGATTACAATATTTCAATAGGCAGCCAACCCCATTCAGAAGTGGCCGCCCTAGCTGTTTTTTTATACGAGTATAACAATCATAAAATGCCTGAAAACTTCAAAAACTGGAAGATAAAAATAACTCCAAGCAAAAAATCAAAGAAAATAAAAACTAAGCAGTAGTGAAAAAAACCTCGTGGTTAAGTATAAATAGTTATAGTTTTCGAAGAATTGACATGAAAGAAAAAGTTAAAAGAAAGGTTAAAAACAGCTTATCCTTTTATCTTAACTCTTATATTAAAGAAATTTACGGAAATTCTGGCGTTAAAATTTTAAACGCAATGGAGGAAAACGGGGATAACAGTACTACTGATGAAGCGCTTGAAAAGAAAACCAAGCTTAAAATCTCGGAAATAAGATCCAGCCTAAACCACCTTCTAAGCTACGGAATAGTAAACTACACCAGGGAAAAGGATGAAAAAACCGGGTGGTACACTTACATGTGGAAGTTGAATCCAAGCAAAGCAGCTTATAATATTTTAAATAGGAAAAAAACAGGCCTTGAAACGCTTAGAAACAAGCTTTCTCAGGAAGGAGCTGTTTTTTACACCTGCGATAAAAACTGCGACTATCTTGAATTCGAGGAAGCTTTAAACAACAGGTTCAAATGCCCTGTTTGCGAAAGAAAACTTAAGTATGTTGAACCCCCTTCTAAATTAAAGCAATTAAACAAAAAAATAGACTACCTAAACAATCTTTACAATCAGGTTGTTGAATCTTCAAAAACTCAAGGGCATTAATCTTCAAAACCATTTAGGTTTTAAGTTTTGTTATTCTCATAAAATAGAGTTATCAATTGCCTAAAAAAGTTAATAAATAAGCGCCGTTTATTAATAGCATGACAATTAAAATAATAGGATTTGGAGGAAGTTTTAGAAAAGAATCTTTCAGTAAGGTTTTACTTAAAGAAGCCCAAAAACTAGCCCCAAAAAACACTGAAATTGAAGTTTTTGATAGATTTAATGAAATACCCTTATTTAATCAGGATAATGAAAGCAACCCTCCGGCAGTTGTAAAAGAGTTTAAAGATAAAATAAAAAAATCCGACGCGGTGCTAATAGTAACACCAGAATATAACTATTCAATCCCAGGATTCATAAAAAACGCAATTGACTGGGCTTCAAGACCATATGGTGATAATTCTTTTGAAGAAAAACCACTTGCAATAATAAGCTGTTCAACCGGAATGCTTGGAGGGTCAAGAGCACAATATCATTTACGACAAGCTCTTGTTTTTTTAAACACCCACCCATTAAATAAACCAGAGGTAATGATTCCTTTTGTGGATAAAAAAATCAAAGATGGTGCTCTAACAGACAAGGACACCGCTGATAGAATAGCAAACATGCTTGAAGAATTGGTAAAGTGGAGTGAAAGAATTAAAAAAACAGTCTAAATAAAAAAATTTAAGGCATTTTACGTATTTTAAACGTCTTTTACATGTCTTTTAATTGCCTTTTATAGTTTGGTAAATGTCTTTTATAAGTTTTTAAAAATCTTTTACAAGTATTGTAAAAATCAGGGAAAAGGTTTTTATAAGTATCTTACATTATTTGAAGTGTCTTTTATGGTGGGAGTAAAAATGGAATTAAATCAAATCTTTGAACAGAAAGCGAAACTCTTAAAAGAATTAAAATGGAGTGAGAACCCTTTTGTAAAAGATTTAAGAGATAATGACAAGGAAACATTCCTAAAATTTTATCAGCCTTTTGAAGCTAAAAGCATTGTTAAAAGCCTAGCATTCGACTCAAAAGCTTGTTTGTTGCTGGGGCCTAAAGGAGTAGGAAAAACCTCTGCCATGTACTATGTTTACTATTCGCTTCCTGAATCAGATTTTGACAAAAAATTCATAAAAGAACCTCCTGAAAGCGTCGAAGATTTTTCAAAAGAGCTTGGCTTGAATAATTCCTCTTTTTTTGGACTTATAAAAAAACCTGTGAACAGGGAAAGTATGGTTGAAAAATTAAAAAAAACAAGTAAAAAAACAGTGATAATAGTGGATGAAGCACATCTTCTTGAAAACAAGTCAATGTATATGGAATTTAAGTATTTGATGGATGGGGTTTCAAATGTTAGGTTCGTGTTCTCGGCTTTAGACAAAGAAAGCTTTCCCGACTCTTTACTACAACTAATAGGAGAAAAACAAGTTTTCCAAAGAAGAAACTTCACCAAAGATGAAATGAAAGAGATAATACTGAAAAGAATAAACGCGGTTGGAGGGAATGAAATACCTTTTGAAGAAAGTTATCTTGATGGTGTTCTAACCGAACACAACCTTTTAACACCAAGGTATGTTTTTGACGAGCTTAACAACAAGCTTGCTTCAATGATTGGAGTTGAAAACAACCAAGAAACTAAAACTCAATTTAAAAGCGCTGCTAAAAATGAGGATATAACCACCATTCACGCGGACTGGTGGGTTCAACTCTCTCCTTCGCAGAAGACGATCATAACAACGCTTTTGAAAAGCGATGGCTTAACTCTTCAAGAGCTTATTGATCTTACTAAGCTTGGACAAAATACTGTTTTCAACGCTCTCTACCAGTTAATTTAGTTTCTTGGTTGTTTTCAACTCCAATCATTGAAGCAAGCTTGTTGTTAAGCTCGTCAAAAACATACCTTGGTGGGTAAAAGAAAGAAAAACAATTATTTCATAAACCCTAAAATAAAAAATTTATTCACATTACATTAATAAAAATTCAAAAAGAGGTGGGATTTTGAATGGAAAAAGTATTTAGTCTAAACGAAATGGACAGGATAATGAGAATCGCTGGCGCTCAAAGAGTGGGTGAAGACGCAAGCATCAAATTAGGGGAAATAGTAGAGGACTCTGGAAAGGAATTGATTTCAAAAGCATCATTTCTTGCAAAATATGCTGGAAGAAAAACAATTATGAAAAAAGACATACTACTGGCAGTCAAACAGCTTAAGGTTAATCCTGTTTAATCCACTGCTCCCACCATTTTGAATACTCATTTAAAATCAGGGAGAATTTAACTGAAAGTCTATAAGGGCTACCAACCCCTTCTCTTTCAATCATTCCAGACTTTTCAAGTGAAATGCACGCTAAATAAAGCGAGCTTTTCTTTGCTTTTAACTCCTTTAAAAGATCATAGAAACTTGTTGGTTTTTCCTTCAGTTTATTTAATACTTTAATTGTTAAATCTTTCTTTGATTGTGAAAATGAGAAAGAATTAGTTATAAAATCATAAATAGTGAACTGATAAGTCTTTAATTTATCTAAATCGCTTGAATTAATTCTAAAATAGGAAAAAGATTGATTTTTCTGCTTTAGATAATGTTCATGTGTTTTCTTCAACGCCCCCTCCCCTCACTTCCACTAATAATTCTTTAAATTAACAACCTTAAAAAAAACTTAAAAATAATTGAATCATTAATAATTGAATTGTTTTTAAGGCTTTTGTTGAAACTTAAACTTTCCTTTATAACTTTCTTTCCCTTTTAACTCTTCAAAAAAAATCTGACAAACTTTCTTCCCCTTTTCTAAAACAAAATTATTTTTAGAGAAGTTTATTATTTCAAGAACTTGATTATTGAAAACACCCGGTTGCACTAAATTTGAATTCAAATCAATCATTAATCCATTTCTTGCAATGCTGCTTTTTCCTTCAAGAAAACCACAGATTGATTCATTTAATTTTATTCTTTCAAGCGTCACAGCTAAAATTCTTTCACCTGGTTTTAATATAAATTTATTTTTTTTAACTGTTTTATAATAAAATTCATTATAATCACTATCTAGTTTTAAGTTTTTATTATTTTTCAATGGTTTTCTAAAATAACCTCCAAGCCTAAGATCAATTGAACATGCCTGAATATTTTCTTTATTAAATGGGATTATTTCAATTTCTTTTATTTTAATTTTTTTAAAAATCTCTTTTTTTGACAGAATCATTTTTTAAAATCACCATTTAATACTGGAAGTGAGGGGTCACCGTGTTCTTGTTTAATATTTTCATTATATCATATCCTTTGATTTCTTTGTTGTTGTTTTCCTCAAATTTATTTTTGCTTCCCGAAACTTTTAAACCACTTATTAATACTGGAACAGGATTATTGGTGTGCGCTTTGGCTTTGCAGGATGTGGTGTGGTCGCAGGTAACTGCTATTCTTGTTTCTTTCATCAAATTCTTTATACTTTTAAAGAAAAACTTATCTATTAATTCAATATTTTCTTTTTTGCCTTTCCAATTACCATCATGACCGAAAAGGTCTGGCCCTTTGATGTGAATGTAAACCCCCTCACTTTTCTCAATTGTTTTTTTAACTATTTCAGCCCTTTCCTCATAACCTTTGCTTGTTTGGTCTTCCTTTACTTTAACAACATTCATTCCAAACATTTTTCCAATACCTCTCTCTAAAGGCATGTCTGCTATAATGCTCCAATTCTTGAAGTTATTTAATTTTTTAACTTCAGTTTCAGCGTCTCTGAATAATAAAATATTAGCTTTTGGAAGTTTTTTTAAGGCTCTTTTCCTGTTGACTTCACTCTTGTTTAAAATGATTTTTATTTTATCGGCCAACTCGTTTAAAGCCTCGGCTGTTTTAACGCTCAACTTGTCTTTTTTCAATGCTTTGCATGATTGAATTTTATTGTCGAATTTTTTAAGCGCGGTTGTCAACCCTTTTTTGTTTTTGACATATGCTGGATCGGTGTTTGAAATATATTTTGAAGCTTTCATTTTAATCTCCAGAACTCCCCTATGGCTTATTGCGTGAGTGAACTTGAATTTATACTTGAATTTTATTTTATTAATCTCCGCAGCTAGCTTTTCAGCTTCACTGTCAGACAAGCTTCTGCCAACTCTTCTATCTATTATTCTTCCGTTTTTTTCAGTAGCAAAATTAACTCTTAAATAAAGATTTTTCCCATGGTAAATATTCATACCGAGTGCCTCCAAACCACCCCTTCCAATGTTTAGATTTTTAAAGCCTAGAACACTCAATACTCCAACATCAGATTCTGGAGCTATCTTTCCAGCTATCTTAGCCATAAACAAAACGCTGTTTTTTCCAATTTCATCAAGATTTGGAGTGAAAGCCTTTTGAAGAGGGGTAGGGTAAGGATAATCAGCGGCTCCATCCAAAACCACAAGAACCTTCTTCATTTTTAACACTTAATAGCGGGGAGAGGATTTGAACCTCCGATCTCTGGGTTATGAGCCCAGCGGGCACTCCTGGCTACCCTAGAGGCCTTTCATTTTAAAAAATGAAAAGTTACCCCGCTAGCCGACGCCCGATTCTCGCTAGCTTTAATTTAGGCAGTCAGGGTTATAAAAGTTTTTCTTATTTTTTCACCTTGACATATTGCAGAATTCTTGAAACATTTTTTTTGTAATTTTGTATTGCTTTAAATTCTCTGATAAAATTCGTTTTGCCTTATTCATATGCAAGGGCTTCTATGGGCTGAAGCTTTGCTGCGTTTCTAGCGGGAATAAATCCTGAAACCAATCCAATCACAAATGAAAAGCCTAAGCCCAAAACTATTAGTTCGCCAGTTATTACTGAAGGAACTCCTAGGCTGGTTATAGCTGCAGATAAAACAAAACTCAGTGCAATTCCAATCAAACCCCCTATCAAGCCTATAATGCCAGCTTCAAATAAAAATAGTAAAAGCACTTCATTATTTTTCATTCCAAGCGCTTTTAAAATTCCAATATATTTTGTCTGCTCTAAAACGCTCATAAACATGGTGTTAGCTACTCCAATGCCTCCTACTATAAGAGATATTGATGCAATACCTCCCAAAAACAACGAAAGCATTCCTGTGATGCTTGAAATTGTTGATTGGAGTGTTGCCGCGGTTGTTATGGTAAAACTTTGCTGCCCGTTTTGCGAATGCTGAAGCATTATTAATTCGTTTGTAATCTCGCTGGCCACTGTATTTGTGTCATAATCAGGGTTTGCAGCGACAACTATTTCACTTGCATTTTTGGTTTGATTCAAAAGATTTTTGGCGGTATTAATAGGAATGAAAATTTCATTATCCACACCTCCAAAACTAGACCCAGACTGGTTTAAAATTCCCATCACTCTGAAAGTAACGTTGTTAATGGTTAACTGTCTGTTAAGCATGTTGGAGTCATTAAAAGTTGTGTTGGCGATTGAATAACCAATAACCGCGCCATACGGATCGCCATTGCTTAAAGACATTCCACTTGACATGTTCAACCCAACGGTGGCAAGAAAAGCTTGAGGTTCGCTTCCAACTAATGTAACTGAAGTGTTTTTATTATTAAAACTCACGTCTCCTCTGCCAATTAGCCTCGCATCCACATACTCTACTCCGGCAAGGGTTTTAAGCGAGTTGGCCTCTGCGAAAGTCAAAGGTTGGTTGTTTTGCCCTCCGAACCCTCCCGGAAAACTCCTCCCACCTAAATTTCCTCCGACCATTACTGTATTGGCTCTTTGAACCCCTGGCGTTATGGTTATAATATTGCCGCCCAATGTGTTCAACCTG
>JAMCXP010000028.1 GCA_023474775.1 Candidatus Martarchaeota archaeon | reverse complement strand
GAAAGCATATCAAAACGTTTTTCCCTATTTTAGCAAAATTGCACGATAATGGGAATTTTTCGAATAACACTACTATTTCATTGTACGATAAATTTGTAACATCAAATTTCATTTTTTTTATCACCTGTGAAGTTTCAAGCTTTAAACGAGTATTTAAATGTTGAGACCCCTCATTTCCAACGTTTCCAGCGTCGAAGTTCAATTCGTCAATTGCAGATTAAAATTAAAAATTAATTAAATGAATTTAGAAAAACCATATGTTTAAGCGCAGGAGAATGTTACCTATACTATAATAATATAAAGAAGTCAAATAAAAAAATATTGAAAGAATTCTGACACAACAATAGGAAAGCAGAAACAAAACATTTTTGATTAATAACCACTGTTAAATAGTTAAATTAGAAAGATTTAAATATTAGTTGTTTTCTTTTTATAATCACCTTTTAAGGTTGAACAAAAATAGTGGGTTTGAAAAAAAAGTGCATAAATATACAGCTTTTGCAATCTTGGGCTTTCTTGCCTTGACAGTTTACGGTTTGGGATTTAACAACAACCAGGGTTTTAATATTCAAAACAATCCTACAGCAGCTAATGTTCAGGCTAATTCAAGCACAACAACGTCTCAAAACTTCAACATCAACAACCCTTCAATTGTTCAAAATTCAAACACTCAAACAGTTCAAAATAATGCTAACACTCAACAGAACTCTTTAAACCCTGAAAGTTTTAACATCAACAACCCTTCTCTTTCAATAGGAGGAGTTAAAACTTCCTTGTCAACAGATTCTTTTGCTACTGGAACGTGCGTTACTAACTCACCTCAACTGCCTGGCATTGTAAAGAATGTTTTTAATCAAATTTGCAGCTTGGGAGGGAATTCAAACCCTTTTAAAGATTTCTGCAATGCATTGAATTCAATGAACCAGCCTTTAACACCACCTTCACAATGCGCTTCTATCGGAGCTCCTGTTTTTAATCAATCTTGCTCTACAACAGTCAACCTTCCTTACAGCGTTTGTAGAAGCTTCTGGAATTCAGGGTGGCAGGCTACTTGGTACGGTCCTTGCCCTTCATGCCCTGCTGGTTATACAAGAGATTCTTGCGATTCAAGCTGGTGGGATTTTGCGATTTCCTCAAAAACTTACTGCCACAAAGACACTACTGTTGTAGGTCAATGCCCTTCAGGTCAGAGCGTGGTTTCCACTTATACTCAGGCAACAACTCTGAACGGAGCACAGGATGCATGCGACACCACTATGATTATTTCAAATGTCAATGTTATTGTCAATGCCTTGGCTGGAACCGCTTCAATAACCTGGGTTGACAGTGTATACGGCAATGCTACTGTTTCTTTTTCAGGACCTGTTTCAGGAAGCCAATCCACTCCTTTTGTTCAAGCGTACAATCATAACATTGTTTTAACCGGGTTGACAAACGGCAATTATAATTTTAACATTCAATCGTGCAACGGCGTGAGCGGTTGCGGTGGCTACAACGGGATTTTCAATGTCAATGATTTGATTTCATTTCTTCAGATTGAATCTCCTTCAAATAATTCTTATGCTTTCAACACTCCGTTGTTTTTGAATTTCACTGTCAACGGCAGTGTTTCAAGCTACAATGCTTCTTATGTTATAACTGGTTTGAATGCAATTCAAATGAACGCTGTAAACGGCTTTAATTCTGTCCAGCTTTCAAATCTCAATGTCGGGGCTTATGTTTTGAATTTGATTGTCAGCGCTGGGATTCAAAGCGCGAACCAAAGCGTTCAATTTTCAGTGATAAATTCCACACCAAACGTTTCCTTGACTGCAAGCTCATGGAACGTGGTTTACGGCAACTCTTCAAACGTTTCCTGCTCTTCAAGCGATAATGGAACAATCCAGCTTTTTGACAACGGGGTTGCTGTTTCAAATCCTGATGTTGAAACTCTGGGCGCAGGAGTTTACAATTACACCTGCTCTTTCAACGGTTATGGCTATAATCCACTTAATGTTTCAGCTCTTCTTACTGTAACTCCTGCTCAAAGCACTACGCAGGTTTTGCTTAACAATTCAAACGCTGATGATGCGATTATTTACGGAGATTCAATAACCGCTAATTATTCTGTAAACGTTGGCGGTTTGAACACTGTTTTTTATCTTAACGGAACGATTATTCCAGATAATTATAACACTTCTGGTTTAAGCGCCGGGTTTTACAACTTCACTGCTTTAACTGACGGAGGGGTCAACTATTCAAACAGCAGCGATTCGAAGTTCCTAACTGTTAATCCCGCCTCTGCTCAGACTCTTGTCTTTCTGAATGGTTCTAACACTAACGATTCTATTGTTTACGGTGAAAGTATTATTGCGAATTACAACACTTCAGGCAATTTTAACACCAGTTTTTATTTGAATGGTTCTTTGATAAGCAATGACTTCAACACTTCAGGCCTTTCGGCTGGCTTTTACAACTTCACTGCAATTGTAAGCGGAGGACAGAATTATTCAAGCAGTGTTGACTCTAAATTTCTTACCATTCAGCAGGCTACTTCGAACATTAACTTGAATTTGAACGGCATTAACGGAGATATAAACGTTCTTCAGAATTCAATTGTAAACGTTTCTATCTACTCAAACTTCAACGATATTATAACCACTACCATTTCAAACCTCTCAGGAGTTGTTTACAATTCAACCTCCACTTCCTTCAATTACACCGTCACTTCAGGATCTTACTACACAGTCACTTCAGCATTCGCCGGAGACATTAATTACACTCCTTCTTCTTCAACACACACCATAGTAATCAGTGGTCTGAACTTTTCAAATCTTGCGGAGTATTCAACCCCTTCAGGTCAGCAGTATTCAGGCCTTGGAGAGGTTTTCAACTGCAACTACACTGACAGTTATGGAAACGAGATTCCTAACGCCAGCGTTGAGGTCGTGATTGGAAACGCTTCTTACCCAACAACTTTTGGCAGTAATTATTTCTACAGCGCGAATCTTTCGGCGGGCAATTACTCATGGTACTGCAACGCTTCAAGCGTTTATTATCAACCTCAAGTCGGAGCTGTTGAAAACTTCACTGTTTTACAGGAATACCCTAACGCTTCTTATTCCTACATCAACGCTTCGAACACCACTGTTGGAATTCCTTCAAGCGTGGTTGTTTTTGTCGCTGACTCTCTTGGAAACCCGCTTTCAAATGTGAGCGTTTCCCTGACTTCAAATAGAAATGATTCTATAAATCCTTTAAGTGAGATTAGTGTAAACGGTTTTGCAAACTTCACTGTCAATTCAACCGTTGCAGGCGCTTCAAATTTAACCGCAGTCATCTCTGGCTTTAATCTTTCAACGGTTGTTTTTTTCAATCCAGGTGTTTTGAGCGAGATAATAATCTCCCCTTCAAACGCTTCAATTCCAGTCAATTCAACCCAACAGTTCAACGCAACTGGCTTTGACGTCTACAACAACACTGTAAATTCAAGCTTTAACTGGAGCGTTTCAAACTCAAGCGTTGGTTTTATTGACTCAAATGGCTTGTTCACTTCTTCAACAACAGCAGGTTCTGCAAATGTTACCACTTCTAGCAACGGCGTTAATGGAAGCGCTTTTGTTATGGTCACTTCTGGAGTTCCTTCAACTTTGATAATTTCAGCTTCTCTTCAAAACCTCACTGTAGGCGCCGATTCAAACATTTCAGCGGTTGTCTTAGACGCTTATGGAAATGTTATAAATAATGGAACAATCTACTTCAACACGAGTTTAGGAGTATTCTCATCTTCCAATTCTGCAAATGCAAGCGATTCAATAAATGTAAATGGAATCGCTGTTGACAGTTTAAATTCAACCGTTGCAGGCACGGCGGTTGTTTACGCTCAATTTGGAGGTCTTTTAAATTCAACAACAATTTCATTCAATGCCGGACAACCGGCCTTGTTGAATGTTTCAATGCCAGGCAATGTTTCTGCGGGTCAGAACGCTACTGTCAACTCTACGGTTACAGACGCCTTCGGCAATCCTGTTTATGTAAACGTTAGTTTTTCATCAACACTTGGCTCTTTCAACCCTGCTCTTGTTGAAACAATAAACGGTTCAGCCCAGTCAACCTTCGAGTCAAATACCGCTGGACTCGCCAACATCACAATAAGCGCTGGAAACTTAAGTTACAACGGAAGTATAAATGTCGTTCCTGGAAACACTGCTTCTTTGATTATAAGCGCTCCAAGCATAATGACTGCTGGTTCTGCAGACTACGTTAATTTCAGCGTTACAGACGCCTTCGGCAATCCTATCAATGGTACGCTCAACGTGTCGATAAACAATTCAACGCAAGGGATTCAGGTTTTGAACGGGTTCGGGCAGGTAAGCTTCAGCGAAAACACTTCAGGAACATACAGTATAAACGCAACTATTAACAACATTTCAAACTCGACGGTTATCAATGTTGTCGCCGCAAACCCTTCTGTTTTGAACATTTCAGCAAACCCAATTCAGGTAAGCGTTGGCGGGAATTCAACAATAACAGTTGTTTTGACAGACGCCTTCGGAAACCCAGTTTCCAACGCCACGATTGATTTTTATTCAACTTCAAACCTTTCTTCAAACTTGAGCGTTACCAATTTGAATGGAAGCGCTTCAATTAATTTGACTGCAAACGCAGGGGTTAACAATATTCTGGCGTCATATGCTTATTCCAATTCTTCAGTTAACAATTCCATTTCTGTTAACGGAGTGATTCCAAACTACAACGTTTCGATTTACGTTGAAGACCAAGGCAACAATCCTATTCAGAACGCTAGCGTTTCAATCTCCGGAGTCGGAGTGTTCACAACAAACAGCAACGGAACCATTGATGTTCAGCTTACAGGCGGTGCTTACAGCATAACCGCTTATGAAAATGGTTTTATAGGCTCGGAACAGAATCTGACTGTTAATTCAAACGCACAGTTGATTTTCATTCTTCAAAAAGCAGGAGACTTGAACGGTTTTGTTAACTCTACAAACGGAACTCCTTTAAACGCCTTAATAACCGCAGGTAATTATTCAACAAACTCTGCGAACGGGGTTTTTTCAATTTCAAATATTATTCCAGGCATTTATAATGTTACTGGGTCCGCCTCTGGCTTTGCAAACAACACTTTGTTCAACATTCCTGTTTACGCTGGAAACACCACTTACATTTCCATGATTCTAGCTCCTCTTGGAGGAGTTAACGGCACTGTGGTTGACGCTTTAAATGGAAGTTCAATAGCAGGCGCTAATGTTACAATAACTCAGAACGGGGTTTTGATTTACGATACTTTAACCAACAGCTTAGGGGTTTACAGCGTTTCTGGAATTGCAGCCGGTTATTACAACGTGACTGTTACTGCAACGGGTTATGGAAGCACTGCAAGAGACAATGTAATTGTTTCACAAGGCAGCGTTTCAACGATTAATTTTGCAATGTGATTTTAAAAATGAAAAAATTTATTTTATTGATGTTGATTTCCACGCTTGTCCTAGCCAATTCTTGGAGTGGGTACGTGGTAAACAGCAACACCGGAGTTGCTGTTGGAAACGCTACGATTAGCTTTGATAATGGGATTAATATCATTACAAACACAAGCAACGGCTCGGGTTTTTTCAACGTCAGTTTCAGCAATGGCACTGAGTGCGTTTTGACTTTCTCTGCGGTTGGCTATTACAACGATTCCAACCAGCCTTACAACTACTCCTCGTCAAGATTCTGCCCTTCAAGCGGCGTTTACAATAACCAGTCGGATGTTTTCTTCAACCCCATGTTCTTCAACTTCACATTGACTCCCTTAAATCCAGGCGTTTTGAATATCACAGTTACTGACGTCAAGGGAAACCCGCTGAGCAACGCGGTTGTAAATCTCACAGGCCAAACACAACAGGTTGAGAATTCAACTTTGAATGGAAACACGGTTTTTTACAACCTGACAGACCCTGTCTACAACTATACCGTTTCTCTTTCTAATTACAGCGAAGCTATTGGAAGCGCGAGCATTGCTTTTAATTCAACTTCAAACATTTCAATAGTTCTGTACCCTGAGTTTTTAAGCAATTTCACTGGCTTTGTTTCAAGCGCTAATGGAATGGTCAACGGGGCGGTTGTAAACATAACCGACTTGAATAGCTACAACACCACTTTCAACGGACAGTTCTTTATACAAAATGTTTACCCTGGAATTCACACCGTAACTGTAAGCAATTCTGGGTACATTTCAACCACTGCGAGCGTGAACATTCCACCTTCAAGCAGCACTGTTTACATGTTTTATTTAAGCCAGCAGCCTTCAGCACCTCCTTCCCCATCGCCTTCTCCTGGAAATGGAGGCGGCTATACCTATTATGGATGCGCTTACAACAACCCGTCATGCGGCAGCGGCATGATTTGCGTCAACAACGCCTGCGTGCAGCCGGCTCCGGTAGTTAACAAAACCACTTCAAACAGCAATCAAACGCAGAACACTTCAATTCAAAAACCAGTTAGTAACGCCTACATTTTAACCCAGAATTACACAGTTATTTTGACTTCAGGCAATTCAAGCTACTTCATTCCAATTTCAAGAACAATTAATGTCTACGCTTTAAACAATTCCTTCATAACTAAGGTAAGTCTGAGTGTTTTCAACAATTACAGTTTAATACTGCCTGATTTTTATCTTAGGGAGGTTATTCCAAGCGGGCTTTCAAACTTTACTTTTTATTCAATGCCGTCGCTCATGATTTCATCAAACGAGCCTGAGTGGCTTGCTTTTAGTCTGGGCTCAAAAAGCTTCTTCACTGTCGGCTACACTTTCAATTATTACACTCCTTCCTCCAATGCTTCCCTGTTCACCGCTCCACAACTGGTCGCAGTTCAAGAATTTCAGAGTAATTTTTCAAACTATTCAGCAGTCAACGCTACAAACTCTACTGAGAATTCAAATTCAACCGGAGGGCTTACAGGCTTTGCAACTGCGTTCAAATCCCCCCTTATTTTAGGCGCGGTAGCGGTTTTGGCTGTTCTCATAGCAGTTCTGGCTTACCTAACTTTAAAGCCAGATGAAAGCGAAAGCGCTGGAGATGAAGAGGAAAGCAAAGGCCTTAAAAACATAGTGGAGGAAGTAGGCGCTGGAAAATCAGACGCCAAGCCTAAAACCAGAAAAACTAAAAAATAGAAAAAGGTTTTTTAGTTTTGTGAGCGTTTAACTATTCTTATGAAAATCGCGGTTATAGGAACGCCTGGAAGCGGTAAGAGCACGCTTGTATTCTCGCTTGAGCTTTTCTTTAGGAAAAAAGGCTTTAAAACAGGAAGTGCAAATTTTGATTTTAACGCCAAAAAGCTTAAGTTCAAGCCTTTCTTCGATGTTAGAAAAACTGAAAAAAATCTGGAGAAATTTCTTTCCAATCTTCAGACTGCAAAAAAATATTTTAACAGCGAGTGCGAAGACCTTGATTTTGTTTTCATTGACATTGGAGCTCCACTTGAAACTCTTCTTACAACAAATCTTCCTGAAATTGCAGATGCTTTTCTATTCGTTTTCGCTGATTTCAGCGATCTGAGTGTTTTGAACGCACTCCACACATTTCTAAGCGATGCGTTCAAGGGAAAGCCAGTAGTTTTTTTGAAGGGCAAGAGCGACTTGAAGAAAAAAAAGACGCTGATGTCAAGCTTTTCAAACGCAAAGCAGTTATTCATAGAGGTTTGCGGAGTGGATAGAAGAGGCTTCGACGAGGTTTATTCACTTATTCTGAGTTTGAAGGAGAATAAACTTAACAATAACAAGTGATTATCTTTTTGCACTGCGTTTTCGAATGGTTGATTTAGCCCTTTTGGTTTTTGAGTGAAAATATGCCAGCTCCTTAAATTCAATGTAAAAAGCAACAAAGAAAAGCAGCAAAGAAATAGTTTTTACAAGCCTTGAAAAGGATAAATAGAAAGGGCTCATTATAACACTTAAAGCAAGCAGTATGACAGCAGGTATTATTATTTTTTCAAACCTTCTGAAATTCTCATACTTAGAATAAATAAAATAATATACAATCACGTAAATTATAAGAAAGAAAGACACTAAAACAGCTAAAATAGTCAATATGATGTCCAAATCCATTTTTTTACTACCTAATTTAATTATTGGAATGCAACTGGTTTTTTAATTTTTTGATTATTAAAAATTCAATGAAATTTAAAACTATAAGGTTCTTTTGTTTTTAGTTGGTTGTTTAATTTTTATGTTAAAAAGAAGTTTGAAGCGGGTTTTCGGGGTTTGAGAGGTTCTATGTGTTTTGAAGTTGTTGTACCGCTTGTTCTATTGTAATGGTTTTTTGTTCTCCTGTGCTCATGTTTCTAAAAACAACCTTCCCCTCCTTCAACTCCTGGTCACCAACTATTATTACAAAAGGTATTTCCTGTTTCGAAGCGTACTCAAGATTTTTGCCTAAACTTCTTTCGCTGTAGTCAATCAAAGAGCTTATGCTGTTTTCCCTTAGTGTTTGAATTATTTTTATGCTGTTGCTAATGTTTTTTATAGGTATTACCAAAACCTTGACATTTGTCTTACTGGTTTTATTCAATCCTTCCAAAAGCACGTCCACTCCGAATGATATTCCAGTTGCGGGCATCTGTCTACCTCCAAAATCTTTTATAAGATTTTCATACCTACCGCCAGCCGCTATGCTTGAAGTGATTTTGTCGCCTGCTAAAAAAGCCTCAAAAACAGTTCCAGTGTAGTAATCCAAGCCTCTCGCCATAAACAAATCAAATTCAACATTTTCAACTTTGAAGGCCTTGCAGTAGTTTAAAACCTCTTTCACTTCATTTAATCCCTTTATACCATTCTCATCGGTCAAAATTTTCCCAAGTTCTTGAAGACTTGCATCTCCTTTCAAAAGAGAGTATTGTTTTATTCTTTCAATGCTCTCGCTTGAAACTCCCCTTTCCTTCAACTCCTTTTCTACTCCATCAAAGCCTATCTTCTTCAGCTTGTCTATAGTTATCATGGCCTTTTTGCTTTTAACTCCGCAGAATTGAAGAAAACTATCCAAAACCTTGCGATTTCCAACCTCGATACTGAACTTCAAATCAAGCTTTTTGAAAACACTTTGAGCCAAAGCAAATAATTCAGCTTCAGCAATACCTCCCTCCACACCTACAATGTCAGCATCGCACTGAGTAAACTCTCTGTACCTCCCTACCTTTACTGGCCCGTCCCTCCAAACAAGGCCAATCTCATATCTCTTGAATGGAAGAGGAATCTTTGGATTTGACGCGATCACTCTTCCAAACGGCACAGTCAAGTCATATCTTAAGCCGAGTTTTCTCCCACCCTTGTCTTCGAAGAAATAAATCTCTTTGAAAACGTCAGTATCCTCGCTGTTCGCAAACTTGCCTGAAAGAACTTCAAAACTTTCAACTGCCGAGGTCTGAATGGGCAGGAAACCATAGTTTATGAACTCATTTTCTATTATTTTGAGTATTTTTTTTCTTGCTATCTCCTCTTCCTGAGCGTAGTCCCTGAAGCCCTTGGGAGGTTGCAATAATTCATCGTTCATTTTAATATCACTTATAGTGGTGGCCGGGATTTGAACCCGGGCTGCAGGCTCCACAGGCCTGGGTGCTACCGACTACACCACCACCACGCTTTCATTAATTAAAGACGTTAATGCTTTTTAAGTTTATTCAGAAGGTTACGTTAAAGACGTTGAATAGAATTATTTAGCGATGATCAGCTTTTTGGTTTCTTGAATGTTTTTATGTGATTGACAAAAAGCAGTCTTGTGCTTATATTAATTTTCGATCTGCTGCGTAGAGCGTTGCTTTTCTTGTACTGGCCAGTACCACGTAAACCTCGTCATAAATGCTTACATTATATTAGTATATAAATCTTTGATTATCTGGTTATTTTTTAAGTTATGAGTAGTTAGATAATTTTATAGGATTTCTTAGAGAAACGTTTTAAATTTGTTTTCGTCTCAAAGTTCTTTTCAATGATTAAGGCAGTCATGCTTGACTTCGGCGGGGTTTACTTCAACGATGGATATCATCGTTTTATCAGCGCGATAGCAGAGAAGTATTCCATTCCAAGGGAAAAAGTTGTTAAAGTGATTTTGGATGATTTTGTCTACGGGACCGGCTTTGTTATTGGAAAGGCGAACGAGGAAGAGGCTCTGACAGGAGCTTTCAAAAAACTTGGAATAAAAGAAGATTGGAGGAAATGGCATAAAACGATACTGAAATGGTACACTCCAAAGAAAAAGCTTATTGATTTTGTAAGGGTTTTGAGAAATGACATGAAGATCTGCATGCTGAGCGACCAGACAGACTACATAATGGAGCTTGAAGAGAAATATCGCTTTTTCAAGGATTTTGACCTTTCTATAATAAGCACTCAGGTTGGAACTGCAAAACCAGGAAGGAAGATTTTCAAAACTGCTTTAAATCTTTTGAAGGTTAAACCTGAAGAAACAGTTTTTGTCGACGACAACCCTGTTAATGTTGAAGCTGCCTCTGGGATTGGAATTCATGCTTTTCATATACGAGATTTTGAGAGTAATAATTTTAAGAAGTTTAAAAGCTTAGCTTTTTTGTAGAAGTGATATTATTTTTAAGGCTGCTTTTGCTCCTTCTCCGGCGGCTATTATAGTCTGTTTCTGCTCTACGGTGGTGACGTCTCCGGCTGCGAATATTCCTTCAACGCTCGTCATGTTCTCATTGTTTATCATTAGTCACTCCACTTGTTTTTTTTCTGTTTCGGCGAAGCCGCTGCTTGGGTTTGACCCTACTTCTATGAAAACCCCTTCTAGATTTATGGTTTTTTCCTGGCCATTGACTTTGATTTTTACCCCCGATACTTTTTTATCCCCCATTATTTCAAGGGTTTCAGCATTGTTTATTATCTCAACGTTTTTGCATTCTTTAACCCTCTGCCTGAGTATTTCATCTCCTTTAAAGTCAGGGTTTTTGTTTATCGCATATACTTTAACGGCTATTTTTGACAATTGAAGTATCGCGTCCAAAGCTGAATTGCCCCCTCCTATTACGGCAGTGGTTTTGTTTCTGTACAGAGGAGCGTCGCACGTAGCGCAGTAGGTTACTCCTTTTTTTGAGAGTTCCGCTTCTCCTTTGACTCCAAGGGTTCGCGGAAGCTTTCCGCTTGCTATCAAAACTGTTTTTGATTGAAAACTTTCACCCTCGGTTGTAGCCACTGTGAAAAATCCGTTCTTTTTTATTTTAGCCACAACCACCCCTTCTTTTATTTCAACCTCTTGGTATTTTTCGACTTGTTTTCTGCATTTTTCTATGAATTCCATTCCATTTATAGATTCAAAACCAAGGTAATTCTCGATTTCAGAGCTGAGAGCAGTTTGCCCGCCAACATCTATAGTTAGAATAAGCGTTTTGAGTTTTTGCCTTGCCAAGTATATAGCCGCAGATAGACCTGCAGGCCCGCCTCCTATTATTATCGTGTCATAAATCATTTCAAACCACTCGGATTGTTGGAAACCACTCCATTTATATTTTGCCTTGAAAACTTTTTAAACTCTTCTTTTTCATCGACAGTCCAAATGTATACTTCCAATCCTTCCTCTTTTGCTTTTCTTATCATGAAATCCGGGATAATCTTGTGAAAAAAACAAACAGCATTGCATTTTAAATTCAGAGCTTCGCCCACCGCTTTGAATGGAACAACAACTATAAGCCCTGTTTTGATTTTCTTGTCCGCTCTCCTTATTTTTCTGAGCGAGTTTTCAAGAAATGAAATCACCATCACGTTTTTCGACTTGCTTTTTTTGATTTCCTTCAGAACCTTTTCCTCTATACCCTCCTCTTTTATTTCAACCATCACAAACTTGTTTTTAAGTGTTTTCAGAGCTTCGCTTAATAATGGAATCATTTTTATTTCAGAGTAGTTTTTGCTTTTGATTCTCGCGTTTACTCCAAAGACTCTTACGAGCGTGGCGTCGTGGCTTACGACTATCCTTCCGTCTTTCGTTTCCCTTACGTCAAGCTCGGCTCCATCGAACTTAAGGCTTTGCTTGAATGCGGGAAGGGTGTTTTCTCTTTCGGTGTAGTGCACCCCCCTGTGCGCTATGATTTTGAGTTTCATTGCGCTTATTTTCAAAAGCGCAAAGAATAAAAGCGCTTGCAATCAATTGACTGGTTAAACGCTTGACTTGACTATTACTATACCAAATATGATAATCATTAAGATTATCAGAATTATTGGTATTAGAAATATTGACAACAAGGTTTTGACTGTTGAAAGTCCATGAACTTGCTTTACAACCAAGTACAGAAGATATATAGAATATAATGCTATTAGTGCAAATATTAAAGTTCCAATAAGAGGTATCACGTTTAGAACCAGCAAAACCAGCAATGGAGCTGTGAAAAGAGAGGTTAAATAATATTGCTGTTCGAAAGAACCATTTCCCCCTAAGAGTTTAGCGATTATCCAGATGATTCCAACATTTATAAAACTGCCTATAAGCTCTCCTATAATGAAGAAAAGAAATATGAATATTATTGAAAGCACCACACCAGCTCCTGCAAACATTGCAAAGCCAGGCATTAGAGACGCTCCAACCGAACCCAAAATGATAACAGCTATTGACAGCAAAACTGAGATTATAACCGAAGCGGTTAGAATGTTTGTCACTCCCCCTTTGATTGAGGCGTTGGTTTTTTCCTTTTGAAAAATTTCCTTGGGTTTTAAAAACGCGTCTTTCCATAATGAAAAGTTTACCATTTCAAAGCATCACCTTTATTATTCATTAATTCATTTGACTTTTAAATCTTTCCTTTTGAACAGAATGAATTCAAAATTCAAATAGGGCATCCTCCGAATGACTTTGTGGTGTTCAATTCGAAAACAGCTGTTTGGTTGTTTATTGAAACAAGTTTTGCAAGCGTACCGTCGCAAGAATACCCTACGGTGTCTCCTATATTGATTGTTTTTGCAGTACCGCTCAAATAAGCAACAGGGTATTCTGTGTAAATCAAGCCTGTAACGCTGTTTGAATTTATTGCTTGTATAAGGAAATTGCTTTGCCTTTCCCCAACGGTTTTGTTTACAAGCGAAACGTTGATTTGATTTGATTGAGCGTTTTGCGTTGAATTGTTGTGGCTTGATATAAGAACAAGCGAGGCTGAGGCTAAAACTATTATGATTACTGCTAAAATTAAAAGGTAAGCTTTTTTCACTGATTATTTTTATGTTGTTTGCAAATTTAAGCTTTTAGGCATCTTAAGTTTTGTTATATTTTTAGGTATTTTTATAGGTGACGTGTTTTTAGTGTTTAACTTTGCAACTAAGCGCATCATTTTCTTTTCTTAAGTTTTAGTCCAGTAGATTGGGCTATTTTTCTTGCAACACCTCCCTCTGCTTTTGAGTAAGCCCAGTAGAATAAAATTGGTTTTTGTTTTTAGATATTTTTTTATTGATTTTATAAAGGCGGTTGTAACTAAACCATTTCTTCTAAACCGTTTCTACACCACTGAAGTGCATAGGTAGATCGCTTCTTGAGGTTTTTTGAATTTTGTTTTGTTTATTCTTTCAAAAAGCTCTACCTCATTTATTTTTTTATAAATAAAATCGTTCATCATTTTTTTGTTGGAATCAT
>JAMCXP010000011.1 GCA_023474775.1 Candidatus Martarchaeota archaeon | reverse complement strand
TTCTGCGTAATCCTTTAGTTTTTCAACATCAATGAGTTTTTTTCTCAGCGCGTTTTCAAAAGACTCGCTAACATACCCGAATGAAGGATTTTTGAGATAAAGCGAGTCCACAATCGCTTTCTCAACCTCTGCGACAAAAGCGTTTGTGTTTTTATCTCTGTAAAAGCCGAATATTCTCTCTCTGCCAAGTTTAATGAAATGAATTTTCATGTTTTCTATTCTTAAATCTTTATGCTGCCTTGATGAAATTACATCGATTGATAAAGGCATTTGAGTGGTCAGGCCATGAAAAGCAAACGCTGATAGCAGACTCACATATGAAAATGGAATGATGTTAGATGCTATCTCGTAAAAACCAGCGGTTGAAGTGCAGTACAAGTTTCTTTCAATTCTTTTTATTTTATTTTGCATTGCAAGTCTGTGCAACAACAACTTTACATAGCTTGGCTTTTTATCAATTATCTTCACTGCATCATGATTTGTAAAAACGTCTATATTATTCTCCTTTAAAATTTCAAGCAAATTTTTCACTTCGCCCTCAATCACCTTCAAATAATGTTCAGTATTATAACGCAGCAACTATTTAAAGTTTTCTATTTTATATATCAAAAGTTATCATTTTTGATAACTTTAAATATACAAAACAGGAATTCAAAATGATGTTGATCAAGGCTGAAAATATTTAAAATTAAGTGCAATTTATTTTTTAAGCTTTCTTCTTAAAAAGAAGAATGAAGCGAAAGCAAGTATTACAAGAACATTAGAGTCCGGAACAACAATGTTTGCGGTAGAATAAACGTAGAAAAGGCGGGTGTGATTGAAAGATTATTCACATAAAATTCTATTTTTTGTGTTTTGAATTATTTAAAAGGAAGAACGAGATGAACGCAAAGGATAAAATTATTAAAAGGTTTGAGTCTGGAACAACAATTCCTGATGAATTGATTGAAGCAAGTGAAGTGAGAGAGATTGTTTGGTTGTAAACCCCGTTTGATTCACCTAAAACTGGAGAGATTGAAGCGTTTACCGTCACTAGTGAAACGTTTATTATAACATTTCCAGTGCAGGTTATTGTAGCGTATGATTCAGGCTGAACAATTACAGGCGAAGGGCAAGTGAAAACACCTCCGTTTGAAGTGTTGATTTGAGCGTTGGAAGCGTCATCAATGACATTGCCTGAATTGAAAACTTTAAGCGAAAAGGACACGTTGTTGTTAGGCGGGCGATAAAAGGTTCCAATTGGGTTTGGAATTATTTGAATAAGGTTTAGATTATGAACAATGCCTGAAAAATTAAGATTAAATATTTGAGAAACCTCACTAAAGCCTGAGGAGCTGCAGTTAACATACCATAAATACAAGCCATTTTGAAGCGTTTGATTGGCTGTAATATTGGTGTTAGTATTATTCAAAACCGCTGAATCCTCTCCATAAGGAGTGTTATTTAAATACAAGTTGCAGTCGTAGGTTGAATTTGCTCCAGTAACATTGAACTCAAAAGGCTGAGTGTATTTAAGAAGGCTGTTGTTCGCAGGGCTTACAAGACTCACATTCATAAAAATTTCATTGAAAATATACGTTCCAGTTGAATTCTCGTTTCCGGCAAGATCAGTGCAGTTAACCATCCAAGGATAAACAGCTGGCGCGATATTTGACGAAGAGAATATAGTCGTGTTGGTGTTGTTGAGTGTTGTCGCGTTGTTTTCCAGCAACTGCCATGCTCCATACTCAAACACAAAAAATGAACAATTTGCCGTCTGAGATAAAGATGAAGTGTAGTTAAAAACAACAGTGACAGAACCAGAATTATTATAAGTGTTATTCACAGGCTCTACCACGTTTACCAGCGGAGGCGTTGTTATTATAGTCAGGGTTTGATTGCCAGAATTGTTATAGTTCTTATAAGAGTCGCTGCAGCCCACGCTCCAATTGTAAACTCCATCGCTAAAGCCATTAACAATAAAGTTAGTGTTTGTATTGTTATAAGTTGTTGAATTTGACTGATTTAAAGCCCCATTGATGAAAAGCGAGCAGTTGGCGGTTGAAGAAACCGAAGATGAATAATTGAAAGTGAAGGTTTGCGAAGTTAGATTGGAATATATATTATTTAGAGGGTTTATGATGTTAATAATTATGGGAGTGATTGATGAAAAAGTATAGATATTATGATCATAGCTTCCTATGAAAACCATCCCATCAGCAACCGCAGGACTACCTTCAAGAGAACTACTCGTAGTGTAATTCCAGATTTCACCACCAGTACTTTCATTCAAAGCGTAAACATTATGATCATAGCTTCCTATGAAAACCATCCCATCAGCAACCGCAGGACTACTAAGAATCTGATTTCCAGTAGAATAGTTCCAAATCTTACTACCCGTTCTTTCATTCAAAGCGTAAGTATTATTATCCAAGCTTCCTATGAAAACCATCCCATCAGCAACCGCAGGACTACTATAAATCGAACTTCCGGTAGAGTAGTTCCAGATTTCACCACCAGTACTTTCATTCAAAGCGTAAACATTATGATCATAGCTTC
>JAMCXP010000032.1 GCA_023474775.1 Candidatus Martarchaeota archaeon | reverse complement strand
CGGTTTATTTGGGTGATTCAAGAACTCTTGAGAGTGTGGTTAAAAAAGCGGTTGTGAAGAAGATAGAAGATATTCATGTTTCTGACGCTCCGAGTGTTTTGAAGAATGAGGCTTTGAAATTCCAGCCTGTTTTTCCCAGTGGTGAGAAAGGTAAGTTGTTGAGCAAGAAGTGCATGGTTGAAATTTTGAAGGGAGTTGGAGAAGGAAAGAGATATTATGGAAGCATGGCTTTAAGCATCGCCTGCTTGAAGGATGGGCTGAGTTTGGATGATGCTTCAAATGTTCTGAAAGTTTACGTGAATAACTGCGACAGGGGGGTCAATTCCTTTACTGAGAAGGAGGCGCTTAACACTCTTAAGTGGGTTTACGGAAGGCCTTCAATTCGCTTTTCATGCAAGGTTTTGCAAAGCCAGGGTTTGGTGAGTGATTGTAGTGACTGTGGGCGTTGATATTCATAAAGAGTTTAAAGAATATTATTCATCTAATTTTATTCCTGTAAGCAGACTTTCTGAGAGGGAGTTTGGGTTCGGGGTTTTAAAGAAGATTGACTATCGTCATAAGAGTTTTCAATCTGAAAAAGATTTTAATGATTTTCTTGCTAGGGAAGTTCCTTTATTTGCTTCTTATTCCACTGGTTTTTATTCCTATCCTGACAGAAGGCCTATTGAAAAGAAAGAGTTGAAGTCCGCAGAGCTTGTTTTTGATTTGGACTCGCCGACTTTTAAATGCAATCATGATTCTAAGGAGTTGTTTTGCTGGAAGTGTTTTTCTGATATTAAAATGCAGTGTGTGAGGTTAGTGGAGGATTTTCTTGAGGGTGATTTTGGAGTGCCTGGTTCAAGCATTTCAATCAACTATTCTGGTTCCAAGGGTTTTCATATACATGTTTCTGAAGGGCCTTGGGTTGACTTGAACGCTGTTGAAAGGAGAAGGTTGTGCGAGTATGTGAAAGGAAGCGGGGTTAAATTTGAGAGTGTTTTCACAAGGTTGAATCCTCTTAAAGGGCCGGATTTTAAAAGCAAGGGTTGGAGTGGAATGTTCAGAGATTTTGTTTTGCGATTAATAAACGAAAGCCAGGTGGCGTTGAAAGAGCGCGGAGCTACTTCTCAGCAGGCTAAAAAAATATCTGAAAACAAGGAAGCGCTGGCTGAATCTATTAAAAAAGGTAATTGGGACAGGGTGAGGGGGTTGGAGAGTTTTTGGAGGGTGTTGTTGGATGTTTTTGTTGAGAACAGCAGAGTAGTGGTAGATGAAAGCGTGACTTTTGACTTGCACCGTTTGATTAGAATACCAGAGAGTTTGCATGGAGAGACTGGTTTTATGGCAAAGAGGGTTGATTTGAGTGAGGTTGAGGATTTCGACCCTTTTTTTGACGCTTCTTTGAAAGGGGAAGGAATAAGTTTTAAAAATGAGGGTGGCGTTAAGATTAAGGGAGTGGTTGTTGAAGAGAGGGTTGATTTTTCAACGGCTTTGTTTTTGGAGTGCAAGAAAAAGTTTGGCTATTTCTAGTGTGATTGATGAATGAATTATTCTGAGTTGAGCGGTGTTTTGATGGGGGAGAAGCGCAGCCCGCAGCTTCAGAGTTTAAATCCTTTGTTTTTTGAGGATGTTCAAAGCCTTGTGGAAGAGTATGATAAAAGGTTGAATGAGAATTTTGACGTTGATTTGGAGAGGTCTTTGAAAAACCTTCAGAGAAAATTTGAGGAGCTTCAGCTTGTTAGATTGAAGAAGATTTTTCTTCAGGCTCTTTCAGATTTTCAGTTGAATAAAACTTCTTTCGAGGGTATGAGCGATAAGGAGAGGGATTTGTATCTTTCTTTGATTGATTATGTTAAAAAGTATTTTAATAAGATTTCAAAGCCGTCGACTCTTAAGTTGAAGGTTTTGGCTCAAATTCCAAAATTTGTTGGTTTGAGCGGCAGGGAGTACGGACCTTTTGAAGAGGGCAGCGTGGCTGAATTAGATTCTGTTGATGCTGAACTTCTTATTTCAAGAAGCGTTGCCAAGCAGGCTTGAAAAGCCTACTTTTTAGTAAAAAGGATTATTTATGTTTAAAGTTGAAAAGGGAATAATTAATAAATTTTCACATTTATAATTAACTTTAAATCTTATACAAAGGTGAATTTGAAAAGTGTTGGTTCCAAAAGAAATGAGAGCGTACTGTCCTTTTTGCAGGAAGCATCAGTTGCACAAAGTTAAAATAATAACAAGCAAGGCTAGGGGAGGCAGGGCTTTGGCTCAGGGAAACATTAGGCACGAGGACAAGCTGTTGGGTTATCATGGTAAGGTTTCAGGCAAGAAGATGGTTAAAAAGCAGGGCATTAAAAACAAGATTCTTTTGGAGTGCACTGTTTGCAAGAAAAAGCACCAGCGTGTGATAAGCGAGAGGTTGAGGAAGAAGGCTGAGATTTCAAAGTAGGTGGTTAAAAAGTGAGCAAGTTTTTAAGAGTTCAATGTAACAAGTGCGGGAAAGAAAAAGTAATTTTCGGAGACGCAAAAATTGAGGTTAAGTGTGATTGCGGGGAGGTTCTTTCAAAGCC
>JAMCXP010000044.1 GCA_023474775.1 Candidatus Martarchaeota archaeon | reverse complement strand
GTTGGATGGACGCCACTGTGAACAGAAGGCCTGTAAGAATACCTGAAAATTGGGAAGATGAAGAAAAATACTACCTGCCTGAAGTAAACGCCTTGTGGATAAGATTATTGTCAGAATTGGAAAAATTTGGAAAGCCCGAGTTCAAGGAAGCAAAGGAGAAAGCGCTTAAAGAATTCAGGGAAAAATTCATTGAAAACGAGTTCATTTCAGATTTGGCTGGAGAAAACAACGGCAGAAGCCAGATTCAAAGCAGCGCTGGAATAGTTTCCCTTGCATTACTTGAAGAGTTCTTCAGCGAAACCGAAACAGAAAAAATGCTCAAAAAAGCAGAGTCCATAATGATTAAAAGAAACAATCAGACTTTCGGCGTGCTCTGCAGAAACACCGGAGGCGAGATATATTTAAATGACAGCGAGTATCATGGTAAAACAACTTGGCCTAGAGATACTCCTTATCTTATAAAAGCACTTAAAAAAACAGGAAGGGAGAAAGAAATTGAAGAGATCTTATTAAACATGCTGGACCACCAACAGAATGAAAGCGCGGTTATGTACAACAGCGAGTTATTCTCTAAAACCGAAGGTAAAAACCCCGCGGATTTGGAAAGCAAAAACCCCGTGCCAGTCAAAAACCCAATTCAACTATGGAGTCAGTGGGTACAACCATATCTTGAATTTCTCAAGACTAGCTAATTGAATATGAAAAAGCGTAATTAGATTCAGTCAAAGCATAAAAATTACAAAATGATTGCTTTTTTTTAAAAACACATCGCGGCGTAAGAATTTTTTTGAGCAAGTTTATTATTGAATAAAAAACACAACCAATTTGATAAAAGCGAATAAAAAGGTGGTGTTTTAATGAAAAGATTACTTGTTTTATTGTTAGTTGTTTCTTCAGTTGGAGCTGACGCCATGGCTTCTGATATTTCCAGCCAAATCTGCAACGTTGTAAATCTCGTGAAGTATATAGCAGGCGCCGTCGCTTTGCTTGTTCTTGTAATATTAGGAGTTGAATTGATGGTTTCTGGAAGCAATCCGATTCAGAGAACCGAGCTTAAAAACAGAATACTTATGGTAGTAGCAGGAATGTTTCTGATTTTGATTTCAAACTATATTGTCGGAATATTCCTTCCATCCGCGGCAGCCTGTCCGTTGATTTAAATGGAGATTTAAGTGCTTGACTTAATTCAGCTTATAGGATTGATGCCATTCATTACAAAGCCTATGTTTGAATATGTTGAAAACGTCAATTCAAATGTTTGGGTTAACAAAACCGTTTATGGAGTAGTAGGGGTTTTTGACGCTATAGGTGACGCCGAGCCTGGAATATATTTAAATCAAACCTTTCTCAACTCCTCTTCAAACCTCACTGTTTTTTATGGCTTGAGCATAACCAAACCCCTTCTTGATTTTAAAGAGGACTGCGATACAAAAAGATTTTTGTACAGCGTGAGCTACTCGCTTGAAAACAACGGGATTATTGACTCAAATACAAGTGTTTTGAATTTAGATTTCAACGATTTCAATAGTTATTCTTTAAACAAGAGAATAACAACACCTATTTCAATTGCAAAAAATGAAAATATCAGCTTTTATTTTAATGCTGAAGTTGTGTTCAAAATTGAGCACTGGCATTTAACCCCGCATATTTCATGTTCTAAAGATAAGTGCAGTGTTTACTACTCCTGCGATTATGCCGGAGCCACCTACGCTAAGTTTCAAAACTCTACGTCTGATTCAAAGCAGTTTTTTGTTTTAAATGAAAGCCCAAGCGTTGAATACAACTTTGACTATTACTATGGAGTTAGGGAATTGAAAATAAAAATAAAGGGAGATGATTTTAACTTTGCTTTAAAATCCAATGGTAAAAGTTTTGATTATTATTCAATCGAATACCCTGTTTTTATAGATTCTGATAACTTTTCTCACGTTACTTTAAGCCAGACTGATGTTTACTTTGAAAATGGAATTCAACTTTTAAAAAAATCAGTTGGAAACTACGATTATAACTTCAGTTTTTTAAACGTCAGCCCTATTGAAAATCTAACGGTTGAATTTCCATTTTACAGCAAGAATTTTACACTCTCTGACAATCAAATCAACTCTTCTGTCGAGCTTTCGATTCCAGAGTTCAACTCTCCTGGAAGCATCGTCAACGCCAGCGTTGAGTTGACAGATGGAGCTCCCTTAAACGGCTCTGTTTCAATTGAGGAGGATGGAAGCAAGTTCAACGTGAGCGTGGTGTATGGAATAGGTTTTTTCAGCTTTGAAATGCCGAACAGCAGCGTTTTGATCAACGCGAGCTTTGAAAAAAACGGTTTTTACTCATCCAGCGATGAGAAGATGGTTTTAGTCAAAACAAGTTATTCTTCTGAAATTATTCTTTTGTCTTCGTTTTTCCTGCTTGTCGGCTACGGGTTCACGCTGGTTTCAGGCGTCAGGAGCAAGACACTAATAAAACTTTCAGGGTTTTTCATTTTCATTGTAATAATATTATTTGTATTGTCAAATTTAGGGTGGACGAGTTGAAAATAGCGCTTTTTTTTATTTTTATGCTTGGAGTGGCTTCAGCTTCAAGCTGC
>JAMCXP010000021.1 GCA_023474775.1 Candidatus Martarchaeota archaeon | reverse complement strand
TAAGCCTTCCATATTTTTCAATCAACTCGCTTTTGTTCATTGAAAATATTATTCAAAGATTTGTTTAAAATATCTTGCCTTTATTAAAATAGTTCATGATAGCAGGGGTTGATGAGAGTGGAAGAGGTCCGGTTATAGGGCCGATGGTAATGTGCGTTTTCTACTGCGATGAGAATGAAATACCAAAACTCAAGGAAATTGGAGTGAAAGATTCAAAGCTTTTAAGCGACGCTCAAAGAAGAAGCATTGAGCCTAAACTGCGAAAAATAGGTTTTTGGAAGAAAACGGTGGTTTCAAGCAGAGAGATAAACGAGAAAATGAAAAAAAAAGTCAGTCTGAACGAGCTTGAAGCTGAAAAAATAGGTGTTATGCTTAATGAGATTAAGTTTGAAAAAGCGTTCATCGACTCGCCTGACGCTGACGGTAAAAAATTCGAGAGAAGAATAAGAAAGTATTGCAAGAAGGGGGTTTTGGTTTGCGAGAATTACGCTGACAGAAAATACCTGGTGGTGGGTGCTGCTTCGATAATAGCAAAGAACGAGAGGGAGAACCAGGTTGAGAAAATAGCTGAAAAAATAGGCTTTTTCGGTTCCGGCTATCCGTCTGATGATAGAACCATAAAATTTATCAAAAAAAATTTCAACAGCCCCGAGCTTAAAAAATATCTTAGAACGGAGTGGAGCACTGTCGGAAGAATAAAGGAAGAGTTAAGGCAGAAAACAGTTCAGAAAAGCCTTGGGCAATTTTGAGTGAAAATAATAGAAGGTGATTGCTTAGAAAACGGACCAATTTAACTACTTTTAGTGTGTTTCTTACGTCTATGGTTGTTGGTAGTGCCATGTATGTACATGGTCGGAAGTGCTGGTTTTGTGGTAATTATGGCTTGTAGCGGCTTGGCGACAAGCGAGTTAAGTGCAAACGTTGCCGCAAAAAATATAGTTTACGCAAGTTAAGGAGGGACTTGAGTGTGTTGTACTATTTTTACTTGGAGGTGAGCGCACGAAAGTGCGCTAGAGAGCTTGGGATGAGTTATAATCCTGTTGCAGTGCGGTACTCCGCGTACCGCAATGCAATTGTTCAATACTTGGCAGCGGAGTTCAGTAAACTTCGCGGAAGCATCGAAGCTGACGAGTCCTATTTTGGTGGAAAGCGTAAAGGTAATCGTGGCAGAGGCGCTTTCAACAAGCAAGCGGTTTTCGGAATCTTAGAGAGGAAAGGCCGTGTTTACACGGCCATTGTAAATGACGTTTCAGCCAAAACCTTGTTTAACCACATTCAAAAGAAGGCGCGTAAAGGCTCGGTGTTTTACACGGATGACTTCAAGTCCTACAAAGACTTGAAGCAGTATGGAAAGCACAGTCGCATCAAACACTCCAAATCGTTCGGCAAAGGTCACAACCACATAAATGGCATTGAAGGTTTCTGGTCTTACGCCAAAGAAAGGTTTCACAAATACCACGGGATAAACAAGACAAACTACTTCCCTTACATCAAAGAAATGGAATTCCGGTTCAACCATAGAAACGAACCGCTATACCCACTACTAATTGGCGTATTACGCCAATTTGGTCCGAAAACTCACTAATCACCAACTTACTATAATTGTAATAATAAACCATAATGCAAACATATAAATACTTATTGTTATATAATTATATAATAAACTGTTGTTTTAAAGTGTTATTTTTATGTGGAGTTTTAGAATAGAAGAATACAAAAAAAAAGCTATTTTAGAGGATTTTTTAGTAGGCGCGCTTTTTGATGAATATAGAAGAGATTTAACAATGCATGGCGGGACATGCATTTGGCGTTGTTATGGTGGTCAAAGGTTTTCGCGCGATGTTGATTTTTATTTCAAAACAACTTCAATAGAACAGTCATGCAGGTATTTTTTGGATTTTTTAAAAGAAAAAGGCTTGGCTGTAAAGGAAAGCGGTTATTTTAACGTGAGGAACACTTTTTCTGTGATAGTCCAAACCGACACCAAGGTTAAGCTGGATGTGAACTTTGACTTTAAGGAGGGTGGTGAAGTGGATTATTCCACTGTAAGCGGGGGTAAGAGAATGATAATAGCTTTGAGCGCGGAGTCGATTTTGAATGAGAAGATTGAAGCTTATTCAGATAAGTTTGGCAAAAATTCTGAAGAGATTCAGGATTTGTATGATTTATGGGTTTTAAGAAACGCTGTTGAAAACCCTTCCACTTCAACAAAACTTAGGCTAAGCGGCTTGCTGGACTTGATTAATGGTAGAAAACCCAAAAACAATGTTGTTCTTGAAACTCTCATGCTTGGAAGCGTTGCTCCTGGTTTTGACAGGATGATTTCTGATTTAAAAGTGTGGGTTTCATGACCTCTGTTATGGGTAAAATTATTGAAAGATTTTCAAGCTATCCTGTATTCACTTACAGCGACATCAAGCTTTATCTTGGCGGAGTGATAGATGACAATAGTCTGCGGGTTTTGCTGAGCTACATGACTTCTAAGAAGAAATTATACAGAGTTAGAAAAGCATCTTACACTTTCAAAAAGGATGAGATGATGGCGGGCTACGCGTTCGAGCCTTTCTATTTCGGTTTGTTTTTCGCAATGACGTGCAGGGGAGTTTGGGATCAACTGCCGCATGTTTGCATTGTAACAACTAAACAAGTCAGAAAAAGCAGGGTTGGATTGTTTAGAGAAGAGGATTTCTGGGTTGACTTGCATCACGTTCCATTCAAATATTTTTTCGGTTTTTCCAGCGTTTTTTACAACGGGTTTGAGGTTCCAGTTTCTGACGCTGAAAAAACGCTGATTGATTTTGTCTACTTCAAAACAACTCTCTCTTCTGACGATTACGCCCTGCTTTGCAGAAGAGTGGACAGAAACAAGCTTGTTAAATACCTATCTGTTTACGATGATAAAACCAGAAAAAGCGTTTTGAAAATTTTCGAAAAGTATTCAGTATTGCAGGAATCTCACTACTGAACTAATACTTGTAGGAAACCGCGACTCCGAGGCTTCTGTGCTTTTCCTCGCTTCCGCCCGGCATTATCTTGTCTATTCTCGCCCCTCCGCTGGCGTGAAACCTCAGAGTGCTTTCAGGTTTTCTTTCAAGCAATTTAAAATAATCCTCAATCCCGAAACCTGCTTTTTTACCATTAATTTTTTTGATTAAATCCTTGTTTTCCTTTTTGAACCTCTCGAAAGAGTCAGGCCTGTCGTCGATGCTTGCCTTCAGCAGTTTAATCGCGGGTTTGAAGCCCTCGTTTAAATGCTTTGTAATATCATGAAACCTCATCAAAGCTTTAACAAGCTTCTCCTGCTCGTTCTTGTTTTCATGCCTCACGTTAGCGAAAACGCCTCCGTCAATCTCTTCAATCTCCACCTCGTCTTTTTTAAACAAAGGCTCGGTGTAGTGAAGCCTTTCCAACGCTATCTTTTCTTGAACTTTCGCAGGAAGGTTGAAAAAATCACCCTCGCTTTTCAGCTTTACCTTGAATTTACTTTCCACGTACCCCCTGAACCTCTCGTTTTTGAACAGCATTTCATTCAAATCCTGTATCGGGCTGTGCGTTCTGATTTCAAGCTTCTGCTTTATGAACCTGCTTAAAACCTTGGAAAAACCGTTTCTAAGAGTATCGCCAAACGTTTTAGCGTGCTCCAAATGCCTGTTCCTAAGCTCTTCAGCCACTCTTAAGTTTTTAACCCTGACATCAGGGTCGACGGTAAGCTGATAAAGCGTTAATATCCCATTGTCGGCTCTTTTCTTGATGTCGCCCCCGCCTATGTGCTCAAGCCAAGACGGCTTGAAATCCTTGGTTACAATACCGCTCATCTGGCCCACCACCCTGCCTGTCGGCTCGTGCACTGCGACGAATTCTATTCCGTGATTTATCCTGTTAATTAGCTCCTCTTCACTTACCTTTCTATCCCACCTTTTGTTTATAAGCGTCATCAGGCTGGGAATATCCCCCTCATTTGCTTTCCTGAATTTTATTTCTTCTGCTGAAGCTTCCATTTTTATTTTTGAATTGACAAAGTTTAAAAGGTTTTATGGTTCAACTTTCACGCTAACTTTTTTTTAAATGTTTTGAAAACAAGTTTGAGCGTTGAAGTTTCAAACAAAACAGCTTTTCCGAACATCAGAGACGCAACCTTCACCACAAGCGTTTTTCCAATCTTTTCTGTTCCCTCGGTTTCATGAACGTGCCCGCAAAAATTAACAAGCGGCTGGTGCTCTTCTATTATTTTTCTCAAAGCAGTGCTTCCAATGCGCCTTCCCTTGGACTCGTCAAGAACCCCGAAAGGAGGCGCGTGGGTTGCGAGAAACACCGTTTCGTTTTTTGCCTTTTGAAACAGCTCTTCAAGGCCTTTCTCTATTTCAACCTCGCTTTTTTCGTTTACGCTGTTAAAATGGTCTTTAGGGCTCGAGCCGAACCCTATAAAAGTTATGTTTTTTATAGGAAAGGCAGAAAACCTGTGAGTTCACTCACAGGATGAATGCATGCCTGAATTACAACAGGTATTAAAGGAAACCCCTGCCTTTAGGCAGGGGAGGATGTCATTTTTCTTTTTTTGTTGTCCACGCTGACCTTTTTTGCGTTGAAGTATTGACGCAGTGTAGACGTTTCATTGTTTCCGTTTATTGTCAGCGTTTTCTCAGGCTTCGTTATTTCAAGCATTCTTTCAGCGTAATCTATAGAATCGATTGCAGAGTCCCCTAGTATAAGCGTGAGGTCTGGATTGTTTTTTCCAATGATTAGTCTAAGCGTTTCCAGAGCTTCATCTTCAGAGTGAAGGTCTGAAACGACAAGGATTTTCATTCGTCAACAGCCCTTCAACTTCCTAGTATACCCTGAAGTTGAGCGGGCGAAAGCACTCCGACGTACATCTTGCCGTTGATGAAAAAAGTGGGCGTTCCCTGCACCCCTAAACTCCTGCCGGTTTGAGTGTCCTGCAAAACACTGCTGTTGTACTTCCCGCTTTCAAGGCAGGAGTTGAAAAGCGTGGAGTTCAAGCCAAGCTTTTGAGCGTAATACTCGAGGTTTGAAACTCCAGCCCAACCGCTGTTCTCGCCTCCCTGATGAGAATACAAATAATCATGATACTGCCAATATTTTCCCTGATCCCCTGCGCACCTCGCAGCCTCAGCCGCTGTCAGCGAGTCAGGCCCTATCAAAACAAAATCTCTGAAAGCAAAAACCGCCTTTCCGGAATTGACATAATTCATCAACGCTTGGTTCGATTCGTTATAAAACAATCCACAGTACACGCACTGATAATCAGCGAACTCCACAATCTGATTGGGCGCAGAAGCGTTTCCAATATAATCACTCCCAAGAGGCACGCTCAAACCCTTGCTTGCAGTGTTTGGATTTGAATTTACAGCAGAGTTGTTTTGCAGGCTTGAATTGTAGACCTTAAAATTCCCGTTTGAATTCAACTGGCTAGCGCTTAAAACCGAGCTTGAAATAACTCCGGCGCTGTAAATAATAACCACTGAAACCAAAACCGCAGCTACTATAATCGCTATCCAAGTATAATCTTTGCCTTCTTTCATATTCTTAACTTTTTGAACCAATTGTTTAAAATTCTTTTTGCTTGAATTCACTGGGAAATATTTTCAAGAGTATTTTAGGCATAGCTGACCCTGCAATTCTCGCAGTTAGAGTCTATTTTCATTGAAGTGAAGTAAATCGAAGCCAAAAGCAAGACAATGGTAGTGATCTTGATTTCAATTGAATACTCAGAAAGAATAAGCATTCCGGGCAATCCTATTAAAGAGATAAGGAAAACAGCGCACGCGGTGCAAGTAGCAACGCCCGTAACGCCGGCGATCAACCCGGCGATGAAAGCGCTCAAACCCCCTACCACTCCTCTTTTTGATATTTTCTTTACTATATCAAAAGAGTAAAGCTGAAGAGCCACGCTGACAGCGAAAAGAACTGAAACCACGAAAATGAAAGCATAATCCCAAAATTTAAGAGAGTTAGAAGCGTTCAAGGGGTTGTAGGGAATAGTGGTTAAAGCAATATAAAAAAGAATGGCTGAAACAACCGCTACTATTATAGAAATCACAAGATACTTGGGGTTTGAACAGCACCTTCTTATGTTATCTAGCATACTTCTTCATAAAATCCTTAAGAAAAGGAAGAGTGTATTTTTTGCCTTCAAGCGCCTCATACATCAGGTAAAGCCACACCGCAAGAAAAACAACCCCGAAAACAAGACTCAAAAACCAAACGAAAACCTGAGTGAAGGGAATAAGTGAAATGAAAAACTCGATTATTCTAAGAACAATCCAGACAATGAAAAAAACCACTGCGAAAACAATCGACTGAATGGAATGAAACTTGACAAACTCGTCATCCTCCTTGAAAACGAGCATCAAAACACCTGTTAAAACAAGCAGAACATAAGAAGCCGCAGCCAAAATATTGCTATCTCCCTTTTTCATAACCTGACAATAAAGCTTTTCATATTTTTAAAACTTTCCTTTTAAAACAGTTTTTTCTTTAAATACCAAAAAGATTAAAAAGAAACAAAGAGAATTTTTCTTTAAAAATAAAAAGAGGTTTTTTACAACCAAAATGAAATCCAAAGGTCAGGGAGCTCTTGAATACATTCTCTTACTCGCCGGCGTTTTACTAGTAGTCGCAATAGTCGTCGTAATACTTAAAAGCGTGGTTTTAACTCCTGCTTATCAAAATGTCAACTCTTCAAGCTCCATTCTCTCAAACCTTGAAAGCGTCAACCTGGCGTTGCCAGCAAACACCTTGTTCTACACTAACTTTCCAGGAAGCGCTTTAAGTCTAAATTCAGGCCAGGCGGTTCTATTCGTTAACAACAACGACACTCCGCAAACCCTTAACATTTCAAAAGACGGAATTCCCTACTACAGTTCAACAATACCGCCAGGAGGCAATGTCACGATTCCTTTTACAAATTCAGGCAACTACCAAGCTTCTTTCAATAATAGCGGCGTTCAAATCATAACAGTTTCAGGCAATTCAATACCACCTTCAAGCGGTTGCACCCCTCCAAACGGAAATTGGATTGTAAGCGGAAGCGTGGTCTGCAGCAACGAAAACATCATTCTAAACGGAAGCTTAACCGTAAACTCAGGAAACAGCATTTCTTTTAACAACGTGACTCTTCAAATCAACGACTCTTCAGGCGTTGGCATAAACATCAACGGCGGTTCGGCCAACATTCAAAACAGCGTCATAGAAAACCAATCAGGAGACTACAATTTCACGGTTGCAAGCGGCTCGACATTCGCGATTCAAAGCTCTACCATCACCGAAACAACAAATGGATTTTTCATAATTCAAGCCAACAACGCTCAAATAATCTCAAACACAATCACAGGAAACAACACGCTAAGCATTCTAAACGCCAACAATACCATAATACAAAGCAACACCATCCAAGGCATCTCAACCGCCATATTTTTGGTAAACTCAAGCTACGACACCATATCGGGAAACAACATTCAGGCAGGCAATTATGGCCTTCTGGTAAACTACAACGGTGCAAATTTGGTTGGGACGAGTGCTGGAAACATCTACAGCCAAAATACGTTCAACAACCTTCCTTCTGGCACGGACGTAGTAATAGCCGTAACAAGCGGTGATTCCTTCAAATACAACACTCTTGAAAACTTGCAAAATGGAGTAGAGGTTGGGCTTAATCAAAACATTATAATCACTGGAAATCAATTTAGTAACATCGGGCAAACTGGATTAACACTTATTTATGAATCCTACTCAAACAATGTCTATTCAAACACTTTCAATAACGTGGGTCAAGGAGTTTCAATTCAAAACTCTAACGGAAGTATAAATGTTCAATCAAACACATTCACTAACAGTAGCGCGGTTGGAATTTTAAATTCAATCTCCGACAACATTTTATCTAACACGTTCAACCTTTACTCAGGCCAGACCGGAGTATTATACTCAAGCAACACCACTAACCTGTTTGTCGGCTCAAACACGTTCAACAACGGAGATTACGGGTTCAACGGGCCGGTCGGAGGTGGAAGCAACTTTTCAAACATAACCATAACAAACAACATTTTTTCAGGCCAGGCGGTGGACGCTATACATCTATATAACCTTGCAAATTTAACAATCACCGGAAACACAATCTACAACTCGGCTGGCTATGGAATCGACGTTTTCGGAAGCAACAACACCAACATTTCTGATAATATAATTCAAAACAGCTCAAACCTCGACGTTCAAGTAACCTACAATTCCTCCTGCTCCACCCCTTCAAACAACACTTTAATCCAGTCAAACAACTTTTCTCTCGGGGTTTTCCGCTCAACCACCGACAGCGCTGTGAACAACATCGGATTTAATCCCGACTCAAACGCTTCAGGTAATATAATAAGCATTCTTCAAAACCTTCCAAACAATAATACAATAACCGTTGGACAGGAAACATGCCCGACAAGCCCAAGCTGGGGCTGCCCGTACGTTGAAACTTTAAACAACGGAGTGTGGAGCTATCAAGGCGGGGCAATCCTGGGTTTGGTGGCGCCATACCTTGCGGTTTGGAGAACTGAAAAACTTTACAACACTGCGAGTTCAAATTTAAGCGTGATGATTCATGAAATCCCATCGGAAACAGGGCATTACAACGGCTTCAGGCTTTTGGTTGTCGACCACCCAACCGGCGAGGCTTTCTTTAATCAAGAAGAAGATTCCAACCCCTTGATTGTCAACAACCCGCTGAATATTGTTAACTGCACCGACTCTTACGGCAGGAACTGCTTAAAGCAAATTTCAAACAATGATTACTCTTTCTTGCAGGGCAAGCCTGCCATTCAAGGCTACACTATTTTAAACCAGCCTTACGCTGAAAAGAACGCCTGGTTCTCTCCAATCAACTTTTCCAATCCCTCTCAACTTCAGGATTGGATTGATGTCACTCTTCCAAGCGGCTGGCAGAACGCAGGTGAAATTAAACTACTAGTAACAGGAACCACCACAGGGTTGAACTCTCTTGTGGAAAATTACTGGGGTGAAAACAACTTCAACCATGGAGTTGCGGGATTTATAATTCAAAACAGTTTAACTGGAATAATTCGCAAAGCAGAGCAGTACTTTTCAAGCTTCAGCGTTGAAGCGCAGCAGAAGGACGGATCGTGGAAAACCGTGATAAAAGCAAATGACTGCGTTTTAGATGATTATAAAACATGTGTGCTTTCAATCAATCCTTCAGAAGTTCAAACAGGCTTAGTTAGAATCGCAGAGCCGGCGTTCACCGACGTTTTCGACTCGATCAAAGTTGACTACACTCAAAGCTTTGCTTTTGTTTCAACCCTCCAGCCTTCAAGCATTGAATTCAACAATTCTTATTTCACCGAAAACTCTTCAGGCTTTATCGAAGGAAATCTGACCGTACCCCAAAACGATTTTGTTGTCGTCAATTTCAGCGGAATCCCGCCTGCAAAGCCTGGCTTAACCAGAAGCTTGTTCCTCGACTTCAACGGGTGGTACGACCCTCAGCCTGACGAAACAATCTCAGTTCAAAAAACGCTTGACATGATAAGCCTTGCAGGCGCTGTTGGAAAAATACTGCTTGGAACCCCTGAAAGCATTGAAGAGGATGAGTTTTTGAAAATGTTTCTCAAAGCCTACCCTGAAAGCAGCACTTGCAGGGTTTTCGCTTCAAAATTCTGTAAAAGGTGAAAAAATTGAACATACTCAAAATAACAATAGGGGTTTTCGGCCTGGCGGCGCTTCTAATAGCATTATACTTTCTTTTCTTCTCAAACACTCAAAACCAGCCTGCTGGCGCTGTTGTCGTTTCAAACGCTTCAAAACCGATGCCCCCAACCATGCCTTCAGGTCAAGTGACTCTTCCAACATCTTCATACACTCAGTTGAACTTCAACTTTCCAGGAGAGCAGCTTCAAGTCAAAAACTATTACGTCAAACTGGTGAACTATACAAATAACACCGCTTTTCTACAGCTTTTAGACTCAAACTCGCAAGTTTTAGGAAGTCAAAACCTGACTTTAAACAAAACGTTTACCACTCCTTACTACACAGCTGTTCTGGAAAGCGTTTCAAACGGCTCGGTAAGCATTGGAGTTGAAATAAACGGTTTGGCGTGAAAAACAGGTTTTCAAAATTTTAGCGTTGTGAAAGCCTTTTCCAATTGTAGCAGAAGTTTTTTTTCCAAAGCGTTAGTTTTTTAAAACACCCTTGCTTTAAAATTAAACAAAAACAAAGGTGATGCAATAGTGGATGAATTCGACAAGGCCAGGGACTTGGGCTTGATAGGACTCGGACTGCTCGCGGTTTCAACCTCGAAACTAGTCTCGAAAGTTGACGACATGATAGCCAAAAACCAGGTGAACAAAAAGGAAGGGGAGAAGATGATAAAAATGCTGAAACAAGAGGGCTTTGACAGGAGAAGGGAAGTTGAGAATCTTGTCAAAAACGAGCTGAAGGATTTCTACAAAAGCGTTTTCGTTTCAAAAAAAGACTTTGAAAACATAAAGAAAAGACTTTTAAAGCTTGAAAAAAACCTTAAAAAGAAAAAGTGAGCTTGAAAATAGAAATCAACTCTTTTGGTTACAGTTTAAAAGAGCTGAAGCGCTTTCAGCAGATAGTGGGCGTTTTCGTCAAGTACGGTTTTGGAGGGGTCTTATCGAAAATCTCAGAGCTCGGCGTTCATGAAAAGCAGAGAGTGCAAAACCTGCCTGAAGGAGTGAGGCTGAGAATGGCATTGACTGAATTAGGCCCAGCCTTCGTCAAACTAGGGCAGGTTTTAAGCACCAGAACGGACATTCTCCCAAAAGAAGTGGTTGTTGAGCTTGAAAAACTCCAAGACGACGTCGAACCGTTCGATTTCACCAAAGCTAAAAAAATGTTTGAAGATGAAACAGGCATTAAAATAAAAGACGCGTTCAAGCAATTCAACCAAAACCCCGCCGCGTCAGCCTCGATGGCCCAAGTGCACAAAGCAGTATTAAAAAACGGTTTAAAAGTGGCCGTCAAAATCCAAAGGCCGGACGCTGAAGAATCATTCAAAACAGACACTCAAATACTCAAAACAATAGCAAAACTCATAGAACAAAACTTCTCAGAAGCGAGAATATACAATCCAGTCTTAATGGCTGAAGAGTTCGAAAGAAGCGTTGAAAGAGAACTGGACTTCAGAACAGAAGCCAGAAACGCCGAAAGATTCAAAAACAACTTCAAGGACTTAAAAGACGTTATAATACCCAAAATACATTCCAAATTCACCACAAAAAAAACCCTTGTTATGGACTATATAGAAGGGAATAAAATAAAGGATTTAAAGGCGACGCCCAGAAAAAAGAGGGAGATAACAAGAAAAATAACCTTCTTCGTCATGAAGCAGATTTTCATCGACGGTTTCTTCAACGCCGACCCGCACCAAGGCAACTTCATAATACATGAAAACAAAATCGCTCTCATAGACTTCGGAATGGTAAGCTTTCTTGACGAAAACCTGAAGGAAAACCTCATAAGCCTGTACTCAGACGTTGTCAACAAAAACATAGACGCTTTCACAGAGGACTTCACCAAGATAGCCAGAATATCAGAAAACTCGAATGTCGAGGATTTCAAGGCAGAGGTTAACGATTTCATCGAAGAACTCTACGGAGTCACCCCAAACCAAATTGAAATAGGAAAAATATTCTTCGAACTTACTTCAATGGCCAGAAAATACAACATATCGATAAACCCTAAGTTTTTAGTTCTAGCCAAGGTTTTCGTAAGCCTTGAAGGACTGCAGAAACAACTCGACCCGGATTTTAACATGATACAAAACGCCAAAGAACTTGTAAGGGAAATAGAGAAAAAAGAGAAAACCCCCTCAAGAATGATCGGCAGGACCATGAAAAACCTCCTCTCACTTCAAAACTTCATCACCACCCTACCACCCAAAATAAGCCAGATAGTAGACAAGGCCAGGACAGGAACCTTCAAAATGGAATTCGAACACGTGGGCCTTGAAAAACCGGTTTACAGAATCGACAGGGCGGTCAATAAAATATCAATAAGCATGATAATAGCCGCTCTACTGGTTTCAAGCTCTCTCATAATCCTATCCAAAACAGGGCCTTTATTCCAGGGTTTTTCAATAATAGGCTTTGCAGGATTGATATTCGCCCTGATGCTGAGCTTCTGGCTAGCGACAGCCATACTTTTAGAAGGCGAGTTCTAAAAAAAAACCTAAACAACTCAATCAAAATTCAAGTATAAAAAACATTTAAATACAAGTATGAATAATGCTTAAAGCATGCGAGTTTTAAAAACGAGTGGAATTTCAAAAATCTTAACCGTCTTCTCACTCATTTTTATAATAGCTTCAACGGCATCGGCAAACGGATATGGCACTTCATTTATAACAATATCATCTCAATCAATCACCCTTTTCAAGGGAGCGAGCGCCACGCTTAACTACACAGTTAATCTAGCAAGCGGAAACACTTGGGGAACCAACCTGATCATAGCAAACCAAAACGAGCTGGCTGCAAACGGGGTAAACATTGAAGTGAGCAATCCCTCCGGAGACCCCCCTTTCTCAGGATTTTTAACAATAACCGCTCCAACCGCAAACACCGGATCTTACCTTGTAATCCTCTCAGCAACCGGAGACGACCCTTCGGTGAACAACGCCACTTTCTACGTAACCGTTAAATACAACATAAACATTGCCCAAAACCAGTCCAACCAAACAAACGCTACCGCCCCTGCAATAAATAACACTTCAATTGTCTACTCTCAACCGCCCGCCACTCAACAATCATATCCAACGCAGCCCGCCCCTGCATACTCTCCGCCGCAGAATAATACTGGACTTATCTCAATATTCTTCATTGTGATAATCCTGATTGCAACCGCGTACTTCAAAATCAAATACAAGTCAACCCCTCAAAGGCTCATAACCGCCGGCGTAGCCCTTATTCTCATTGGGATTATAGCCTGGCTTTACGGAGATTATAATGGAGGGTTGACTTTTTACATCTGGAGTGGAGTGGCTCTGATAATGCTCGGAACCGTTATATGGCTCTACGGCGACGTTAAGCACAAAGCGTTTAAAAACAAAAAATAATTTTAAACCAAAAACCTAAAAAACCACTTTTTATTAAATAAACCATAAAATGAAAACGTTTGGTTTTGAATTAAATTCAAAATGCCTATTTATTTGTTTGTTGATAGCAATTCTAGGTTCAATACCTTATTTGATTCACATTCTGCCTAACAGCTTCTACAACATATACGCCGACATTGTATTTATAATCCTGTCTTCTCTGTCGCTTGTGTTTTTCAGTAAACTAAACATAAAAATAAATAGCTTAAAATACCTGAATTACTCTCTAGCGCTGCTTTTCATATCCTACCTCATCAGATTAGCAGGAGATTTGGGTTTTATAAATACTTCAATAAGCGCTGGCATTGTAATGATAGCCTACCTCACGCTGCTGGTGAGCATGTTCTACTTATTTTCCGAGGTTTTCATACCTAAAAAAACCATGATAGCTTCAATAATAACACTACTAATTATTTTGCTAATCACTATTTTCCTTCAATACCAATACTATTCAAGCGAGCTTATACCCCTGATTCAGAAGATTTACTTTATGACATCCTCCCCTGCCTAAAGGCAGGGGTTTCCTTTAATACCTGTTGTAATTCAGGCATGCATTCATCCTGTGAGTGAACTCACAGGTTTTCTGCCTTTCCTATAATATTAAGGCCAATAGATTGGCTTCTGGTTATTTCAATTGCAAGCCTAATGGCATTATTAAACTCTAAATTATTCTTTAAAGTCTACGGGTGGCTGTTTCTAACCTTCACACTCCTGTCCTTGGCTGAACTATTCGGAATCGCAAGCAGGATAACCATAATCCACCCGGCGTGGCAGTTAAGAGACGTCATAATATTCTTGGCTTTCGTAAGTTTGAACGTGTTCCTCTATAAATACAAAACCACTAATCTTGAAGAATTTTTCAAACCATCTAAAAGACATAAAAAATGAAAACCTAGCTAAAAAACCTCCCGCCTTTTTAAAATAATCACATTTAAAAACTTAAAAAACACTAAAAACTAAAATGGAACAGCAATCACTGTTTGAAGAAAGCAGAAGGCAAAAAATGACGGAAGTACTCAACCAATCCCTTTCTTCAATACCGACAATTGCAAGGGCAAGCGTCTCGATAGCAGGAGATTGCGAGCCCAATGAAATTCATTTGATAATACCAAGGGGAAACATGATACTGCACGACGCGGTAAAAGAAGCGATGTCTAATCAAGGCAAGAAGGTTAAAAGAATCATCGTTCCAATAACCCAAACAGGAACCTACCCTCCCGGAGAATTAAATGAAATAATAAAGCAAAAACTTGAAAAAATCCCGCAAAACTCGACCATACACTACTTGGACGAGTGCAGGACAGGAGACAACAGCGTTCAAATCTCAAAATCCCTTAAAAAAATAAGCGAAGAGCTAAAACTAAAACTAAAAATAGACTTAGTGGCAGGCAACGGAGGATTGGAAATAAACAAAGAAAACAACAAAAAACTCAAAGAATTAAACGCTAAAATCCACCCTGTAACCGAAATCCCCTGGATGGACAACCCGTCAATAGAAGGCTACTTCTGGGCAAGAGACCTGCTGGACGTTTCAAAAACCCTTGAAGGAATAAATGAAAAAAACGCAAAAAAAATCAAAAAAACCTTCAACTCGATAATGTACTCCAAGCACGATTGGGTTAAAGACAGAAAAACAAAAACACTCAAAATAATAAGATACGACTCGCCAGAATACCTGGACAGGCCGTTTCAAACGCTTAAAGCCCTGCACCAGGCGTTCAAAAAAACCAACCTCGCCAAAAAATACCGCGTGGCTCTAGATAAAAAAAACAAGATAATTTACATAAACGACAAGCCAACGCGCGCCAGCCTGCTTCTCAAATCCACTCAAATGACAAACGACATCTTCAACAAGGAAGACCCAAACATAAAAATAGACAAGTACACC
>JAMCXP010000024.1 GCA_023474775.1 Candidatus Martarchaeota archaeon | reverse complement strand
AAACAAACATTAAAAAGTTTAAAAAGATGTTTAATAACCCTGAAAACTAATTTAAGTGTTTTAAATGCTTGGATTGATGAAGGTTTTAAAGAATTGTTATATATATTAAAAGAAGTAAAATATTGTTTAAACTTTTTAATGTTTGTTTGGTTTAAATTAGTTTGAATGGATGATTTGGTTTTATGAGTGTTCAAAAGTTAAATAAAATTTTTAAGCTTGCAGGGATAACGAAAGAGTATGTAAAACCTTCATCAATCCAAGCATTAAAGGGTATTGATCTTGAGGTTAGTGAAGGAGAGTTTGTTTCCATTATAGGGCCTTCAGGCAGCGGTAAAAGCACTTTTCTTCACTTGCTTGGGTGCTTGGATAAACCAAGCAAAGGGGAGATTTATATCGATGGTATTAAAACTTCAGATTTAGGAGACAACGAACTTTCGATTATCAGAAGGGACAAGATTGGTTTTGTTTTTCAGGCTTTCAATCTTGCCGCCACGTTGAATGTTTTTCAGAATGTTGAACTTCCTCTTTTGATCAGCGAGGTGGGCGCTGGCGAGAGGAGGGAGAGAGTTGAAATTCTTTTGAAACATGTTAATCTTTTTGACAAGAAAGATCATTTTCCATCCCAGTTAAGCGGAGGGGAAAAACAAAGAGTTGCAATAGCAAGGGCGCTTGCCAACAACCCACCTGTTTTGCTTGCTGATGAGCCTACTGGTAATTTGGATTCTAAGAATAGTAAGGACATAATGGATTTAATCAGGGGTTTATGGTTGAATCAAGGCTTAACGGTTGTTTTGATAACACATGAACCGGTTGTCGCTGCTTATGGAACAAGAATGATTTATTTAAGAGATGGAAAGGTTGAGAAGGAGGTTAAGAATAAGCCTAGAACGGCGAGTATTGATGGGATAAAAGAAAAAAAAGGCGGTTGATATTATGAATAATTTAAGTAAAGTTTTGTTGAGTCTGTTTTTAATAGGAGTTTTTGCTAGCGCGGCGGTTAGCGCCTTAGGTTCAAGCAATGGGGCGGCTCTGCAAATTTCTAATTATACGGTTATTCCTTCAACAGTTTACCCAGGAACCACAGGGTACGTTCAACTGACTTTATCTAACACTGGCTCTGACACTGCTACTGGAATTACGGCATATTATAATTATCTTGAGGCTAGCGTGCCAACACCTCTTTCTGAAGGTAACCTAGCTCCAAGCTCTATTGAGCAAATAACCATTCCTTTTGAAGTTCCACAGCAGGTCTCTAGCGGGCTTTACCTGATTAATATAGGGATATATTACAGCGCTTCTTCTACAGTTAATAATATTCAGGAGACGTCTCTTTCAATTCCGTTAGTGATTTCACAACAGCAGTCTCTTCAAGTTCAAATGATTTCAACAAGTAGCAGTATCATATCGCCAGGTAATTCTTTTTCTGTTGAAGTGGCAGTTATCAACAATGGAGGTTCAAGTATTAATAATTTGATTGTCACTTCTCCATCCAATTCTTCTTTTTCAATTCAAGGAGCGAGCCAGCAGTCAATTGGCAATGTTAATTATAATTCTTCTGTTGATGCGGTTATCAACTTGACTTCTTCATCTATAACAACCCCTGGGCAGTATACAATTCCTCTTGAATTTCAATACAACAACGCACTGGGCGCGACGGTAAGCCAGGTTTTAAATATCGGTCCGGTCACAATAGCGGCGCCTATGACTAGTTTTATTCTTTCCATGAACCCACTAACAAACATTGAGGTAGGAGGGGAAGCAAATTTTAACATTAAAATTCAAAACACAGAATCAAACGTGGAAAGTTATTTAGTAAACTTGAATTTGAATTCAAGCGTTTTTGTTCCTTTGAACCAGTCCTTAATTTATTTAGGCCCTGTCGCTCCAGGTCAGAGCACTTCGCAGGTTATAACGCTTGGAATTTCAAACGGAGTGATGTCCGGTTACTATCAGATTCCACTGCAAGTAACACTAGCTTCAGGCCAGACTGTTAATCAAAACATCGGGGTTTATGTTACTGCGACCCCTGGGTTTACAGTTACAAGTTCAAGCGGCGTTGGAGGAATTATAATTGAAGTTGCCAACACGGGCAACACTGAAGTGAGGAGTGTTTTCTTAAGCGCCAGTTCTAAGGAACTCAACCTTGAAGGAACTTCAAACCAGTTTGTTGGAACCATGAATATAGATGATATTGCCACTCTCCCATTGACGGTAAGTTCTTCCCAACTTCCTCAAGCAGGGCAGAATTTAGGCAATTTCTCAAGAAATTTCAGTCAACAATCGGTTGTCGAGCTCACAGTTAGTTTTAAGGATTTGAACAACATTCCTTATACATTTAAATACAATGTAACGTTGACTCCTTCAGAACTGATGACTGCCAGCTCTGGTTCAACTTTCAGGTCCAGACAAGCGGGAATAGTGTTTTTAGGAATTGACCTTATAGAGTGGGTTGAAATAATAATAGTATTAGCGGTTATTTACTTCATCTACACTCGCTATTTTAAGAAAAAAGAGGTTAAGAAATGAAGTTAGCTGACACTGCCTCACTGGCTTTGAATACTTTGAAGCATAATAATTTGAGAAGCTGGCTGGCCATTCTTGGCATTATAATAGGAGTTGCCGCAGTGGTAATGTTTATTTCTATAAGCATAGGTTTAAGCCAGCAGATTAGCAACAGGTTGAACACATTGGGCGGCAATATTATAACCATAACGCCAGGGGTTCAAAGAGCCAATACAGTAATGGTCGGAGGAAATTTAGGTGGGAGGAGTTTTCCGGGAGGGTTCGGAGGGCAAAACAAACAACCTTTGACTTTCGCAGAGGCCAACTCGCTTAAAACCCTTGCC
>JAMCXP010000008.1 GCA_023474775.1 Candidatus Martarchaeota archaeon | reverse complement strand
GGAGTGTAAAAGTTGTGGGGCTGTTTTCGCAGGCGGGGCTTATGAACTGTCAACTGATGTTGGAAGGACCGCTAGAAAATTTCTTGAACAAGGTTGAATTGTAAAAGATGATTTGGCTTAACTCGCATTTTTCAAATCAGTTTGAATTTAAAAGTGAAAATCCTGATTCAGCTGAGTTGTTTAAACAGCTTAATAATTTCAAGCACATTATAGGTACTGAAATGTTTTCTTTTCTTCCCTTTTCTTTCAATCCTATTGTAAAGGGTGGTTTGAAGGAGCTTTCTGAATTGAGTTTTGGAGATTTCAAGAAATTGTCAGAAGTTGATTTTTCAGGTTTTGGCGAGGCGCAGAAACCAGGCTTGGAGAAAATGGCATTTTCAGTAGTGGTGAACTGTTTTTTCACAAATAATTTCCCTCAAGATTTCAAAGCTTCAGAGTCAAAAACAAAAGATTTCATGTTTTTCATAAGACAGGCGAATTGGACTGTTGTAAAAAAAGCCAGGTTTGACTCTCCAAAAGAAGATATTTTGTTCACGCTTTGCGGGAGCATGGAAACGCTCCAGGCTAAAACCGCGCAGCTATCAACTAGTAAATGGTTAGAGTTTCAGAATGAAATTCAATCAATCGAGCCTAAAAGAACTGGTTTTTCGAACATATCTAAAACACTAACACAGCTTGGAAAAATTAACTTCAAACAATTTTCAGAAGAGCCTTCGGCCTTGAAGGAATATGCTTTTTTTCATCTTCTTGACAAGTCTGGATTTCCCCCTTTCATAACTCAGGAGGAGGTTTCCATGGTATACCCTCAGTTGAAGGTTTCAAAACCGCGTGGCAGAATTTCCAAAAAATGAAGAAAAGGGAAAAAGCTTTTAAAACTTGTAAAGTAAATTTTAACGCAACTGCAAAGCTTTTCTGGTTCATTCAAAGGGAAAAACTTTTTTTTAATTTTAAAAGAGTTTTCTTTAAGGGATGGGCTAGCCTGGTATGCTTTCAGCTTTGGGAGCTGAAGACCCGAGTTCAAATCTCGGTCCCCCCATTATTTTTAATTAGTAGTGTATTATTTCTAAAAATCAGAGTTAATTTTATTTAGTTGGCTTTTGTACCTTATTTGAATTTAGATTGTACTCTGTGCTTAAGTCAGTTATTTTCGGTGGTTCTTTCTTGAATTTTTTAAAGTAAAACAGGACTATTATTATTACAATTACAATTACTATAACAGCTATGATTTGAATCCATCCAAACTGGTTTTCAGGAGGCTGAAGAGAAGTTGCGTAGTTTGACAGAGAATCTGATTGCGTTTGAACTGCCTGAAGCTGGCTAGTTGTAATTGGAATGCCGTTTGACAATTCCTGTGAAAGGTTTTTATATTGCTCTTCGATTGAAGTGTAGTTTTGCTGTACCTGCTGTATTCTAGGGTCGCTTCTTCCCACTCTTTCAATAGCGGTATTAATAACATTTAAAGTGTTTGAAAGAGAATAAGTAGTAAGATTGAATTGACTTGATACTCCATAAAACTGCTGGACAGCTTGGCTGAATTTATCAATAATTCCGCTTGAAAAATTTGATGAGTTGAGAGAGTTTTGAGCTTGCAATTGCAAACCTGAAAGAAAAGAGGTTGAAACGCTAGTTCCAGCGTAGAAGTTTTTAACTTTTTGATATGTTGCTTCAGCGCTCTGCATTTCGTTTAAACTCTGACTTTTTTGCATTTCTATCTGCGCTGCGTTTGTTCTTTGAGTTGTTTGAGTGTAAATTTGGCTTTCCATACTTTGAATATTATAGTTATTCCCCTGCTGTGCCAAGCCAGCTATATTTTTCAAATCTTGATCAATAAAACTCTGATAAAAACAACTGATGTTTTCATTTTGCTGGGTTGGAGTCAAAAACATTCCTATAATCGCGGTATTGGTATTGTTGCCACCGCAAAAATTAGTGAAAGTTGTAAAATCGCTTGTCATGCGGTTATAAGAAGTGTCAAGTTGTTGAGCTGAAGTTTGTATGGTGCTTAAAATGCCTAAAATTCCATTTATATTTTGTTGTTGAACGTTGGAATAGAATTGCTGGATGCTTTGGTTTAGATTGTAGATGCTTTGGTTTTGAGCTGAAGTTATGTTCTGCATATCGTTATATGCCTCCCATTGAAGCTGGCATACAAATCCTTGATTTGGAATTATTACGCTCAACATGTACGTATTGTAAGGAACTGCTAAATATGATTCAATTCCTTGTAGACAACCGCCATAGTAAAAGCTTACGTTGTAAAAACTAGCGTTGATTTGACTTTCAAGATTATTAAAAGGAAGCTGAGAGAATTGGCTTGAAAAGTAAGCACTTAAAAGTTGATTTATAGTGTTTTGATCAGTCACTGGCGTGTTGTTGGATTGGAATATCATTGATTCTTGACCGTTGATTTTCATCATGTAATAATTTTGGCTGTTGTACGTGAAGTTGACAAAACTTGAAGTTTCTCCGCTTTTAAGGTAAACATTTGTAGCGTTGAAGTCAAAAGCGGCAGTCAATCCGGCTATGAACAATAATATTAAAAAGAGGTTTTTTTTCACGTAAAAGTTAAAAGCATTGGCGTTTATAAATATTTTCGTTGAAAATCCCGCTGTAGCTCAACGGCAGAGCATCTGGCTGTAGTTAGACAAGTTCAAAGATGTGGAAACCAGAGGGTTGCCTGTTCAAAATTTTTTTGAAAGTCAGGCCAGCGGGATTTTTTTCAATGCCTTAGTAGTGTAGCGGCCTAGCATACAGGCTTGTCGAGCCTGTGACTCGGGTTCAAATCCCGGCTAAGGCGTTTAATGCTCGATCTAACATGTTTTTAATATCCAATTTGATTTGACAATTTTGGGTTGTTTTTAACAATCAACACGAAAACACTCCAAGAGATTACTATTGTGATTGTTATGACAAGACCTAGAAGCAAATCGCTTAAAATATTGCCGCTTATAAGAAACAACTCTCCATTCCAAATATGATCTATTATTCCGAAAACCGCTCCTCCATATAGCATCAAAATCAACCACCATTTTTGAGCGTTTTTGTTTTTAGATCCTATTTGAAGTGCTATAGCCGAAGCAAGAGGTATAACATAACAAACCATTTTTCACATCACCTTATTTGATCGCTTTTATTGACTTGTTTACCAGGAAGTATGTTCCTGTGAATACAAGAAACGGAACGGTCAACGGAGCGGCTATTATTGATAATGCCACTCCACCAGCTGTAAGTGCTCTTATGTCAGGATGGTTTATGAAATTAGCCAGTTTTTGAATCGTTGTTGTGGGCAGTTTGGTTTTCGCGTTTATCTCTTCTATACAACTACCGTTTTTAAACACCCTGACGTAACCATCCTCTTCTGAAGATAGTATTGTTATTGTTTTATGCTGGCTTATACCTGCAGCGCTTGCGTGTCGTTTTCCATGCCCTAAAACATGTTTTGTTGTTTTGACTGTTACTCCGTAAGCTTTCAGGTTGCCATTTTCATCGATTATTGTGGCTCCGTCTATTTCAGCTAGTTTTTTTATGACTTGATTGTCGTCATCGTTTAGGATGTTCAGATTTCCTATTTTTTTATAGCTTGTTTTCCAGTATTTTTTTTGTGGTTTGCCTATTATAAACAGGCTTCCTGCTTTTCCTATTTCTATTGCGTTTTGAAGTGTTTTTCTTGTTATTAGATCTATTTTTTTTATTTTCATTGATTGTTTTTTTTCCGTGTTTTCACTTTTAAGTTTTTCGCTTTTTTTTAGTGTTTGAAGAATATTTCAATACAGTCCCTGTTTTTAAGAACGTGATCCCCTCCCAATGCCTTTTTTGTTCTCACGTCTATAGCTTTTATGAATTTTTCCGCCATTGTGGAGTGAATAGTCGCCGCGAAGTCTAATGCAGTGCTTTCTGGCTTCATTAGGAAAACGTCCGGCAGGATGTTTCCGTCTTTGTCTGAAAGTTTGTTAACCCCTGCAGGGAAAACAGCTATATATTTTAAAACGTCGAAGACGGTTTTGTTCAGGCATTCTTGAACTCCGTTGCCCCCCCATTTTTCCATTATTCTTCTTATTATCTCAAGCGCTTTCTTTTGCTGTTCGTTCAACCCATCTTCTTCTTTGAAGTTCTTATCTCCAGGAATGTAATCTATTAATTTTTTCTTTCCAGCTTCTTTGAGGGTGATTTCAGCTTCTGCCGAGGTTGGGATTATAAGAATGTTTGGAAATTGCTCTTTTAGTTTTTTGTAGTTCTCCTCGCTCGTAGAAACGTCGCACTTGTTGGCGGCTATTATTATAGGTTTGCTTTCCTCTCTTATTTTTCTTGAGAAAAGCATTCTATCTTCCTCGCTCCAGTTTTGGATTTCTTTTTCAATCAAGTTTGTTTGCAGCAGTGTTTTGTGGATTGAACCTCCACTTATTCCCAAGCCTGTTAATTGATTATATAATACATCGTCGTTTTTTTTTCTTTCTCTTGTCAATTTTTGCCAGTTGTTTTCTAAAATGCCTTTAATCCAAAATGCCATTTCGTCTTCAAGAAATTTGATGTCATTTGCAGGATCGTAACTTCCCTTTTCAACGTTTTCTCCGTTTTCATTAGTGGATCCGCTTAAATCAATAACATGTATCAAAGCGTCGGCTTGTCTTAAATCGTCAAGAAATTTGTTTCCAAGGCCTTTTCCTTCATGCGCTCCTGGCACCAACCCGGCAACATCTAAAATTTCAACAGGCGCAAATCTCCTGCTGTTGATGCAAAACCCGTGCCTAGGGTTGCACTGCACTTTGAACTCCTTGTCAACGCATTCTATTTCTACATATCCCGTGCCTCTGTTTGGTTTTATGGTAGTGAATGGCCTTGAAGCTCTTTCAACTGGAATGGAAGTTAGAGCTTGAAAGAAAGTGCTTTTTCCAACATTAGGTTTCCCTACTATTCCGACTAACATGAGATTGAATTTTAAATGAAAAAAGATTTAATCATATTCATTGATTATCTTAAACATGATAACGCTTGCTCACGGGGCTGGGGGAAAGACAACTGAAGATTTGATTAAAAAAATTATAATGCCTAAATTCAAAATCAGAAATGTCAATGCTTTAGGGCTTGACGCTTTGGATGATGGTAGTGCTATAAAAAGCGGGAAGACTTTTTTTGTATTTACAAGCGATTCTTATATTGTAAAACCTCTTTTTTTCAAGGGTGGTGACATTGGAAAACTTGCTGTCGTTGGCGTGGCGAATGATTTGAGTGTGATGGGAGCTAAGCCGATTGCAATGCACCTAAATCTTATTTTAGAAGAAGGGTTGGATTCAAGCGTTTTTGAAAAAATCCTATCTTCAATAGGAAAAACAGCTGAAGAGCAGGGAATAGCTATTTTGGGAGGGGACACTAAAGTAATGGAAAAGGGGAAGATAGATCAGATTGCAATATCTGCCTTTGGAATTGGAGTAACCTCAAAACTTTTGACCGACGCTGACGTCAAGCCTGGCGATGATATCATTGTTTCAGGAGGGGTGGGTGAGCATGAAGCGAGCATTTTAATTGAAAGGGAAAATATTGGGGTTTCAAAAATCAAGAGCGACTGCGCTCCGCTTCAGGATATGGTTGAAAAAATCCTTAAAATAGGAGGGGTTCATGCCATGAAGGATTTAACCCGCGGTGGTTTGACCATGGCTTTGAATGAGTGGAGTGAAAAATCTAAAATAGGCTTGAATATCTTCGAAAAAACCATTCCTGTTTCGAAAACAGTCAAAAGCATGTGCAGAATTTACGGCTTTGATCCTTTTAACTTGGCGTGCGAGGGCAGGATGATAATCGCTGTTGAATCTTCAAAAACGAGAATTGTGCTTAAAACGCTGAAAAAAACAAAATTAGGAAAAAACGCTTCAGTGATAGGTAAAGCTGTTGAGGGTGGTGAAGTGGTTTTAAATACTTCAGTGGGTGGAAGGAAGCTTTTAACTCCTTTTGAAGGAGTGATGCTTCCAAGAATCTGTTGAGTTCATCGCCTTGCTATTTTGAGTATTTATAAGTGTTGTAGCAGCTTCCTTCAACGCTTATCATGCAAGGTCCTATTGGGTTTTCAGGATTGCAAAAACCAAATAATGGGCATTCTTCGCTGTGAATCTGGCCTTTAACCACCTCTCCACACCTGCATCCTTTTGGCATTGAATATTCTTTTTTTGTTTTAATGTCGTATTTTTCCCTTGCGTCAAACTCTTTGAATTTGATTTTCATTCCAGTGTTTTTAATCAATCCTATTCCCCTCCATGACGCGTCGCAGGGCTTGAAAACTTCATCCATTATTTTGAGTGCTTTTCGGTTTCCGCTTTTCGTGACACTTCTGATATATTCGTTTTTTGTTATATTTTCTTTTTTTTCAATCATTTCCAGGAGAATTGAAATTGAAACCAGAACATCAAAACCTTCAAAGCCGGATATTACTTGAGGAATGCGGTGTTTTTCGCTTAAAAACTCGAAGGAATCGCTTCCGGTGATTGTGCCTACGTGTCCCGGAGCTATCAACCCATTGAAGGTTATTTCGCCTGATTCGAGAAGAGCGTCCATGGCAGTGACGAAATACTTGTGAAAGCTTAAAACTGAAAAGTTTGTTATTTTCTTTTTTTTAGCGTCAATTATTGCCTGAGCGGTTCCAGGGGCGGTTGTTTCAAATCCGATTCCAACGTGAACAGTCTCTTTTTGTTTTGCTATTTCAAGCGATTCAAATGCTGAGTACACTATTCTTATATCGTCTCCTTTGGCTTTTCTTTCAAGCAGGCTTTCGTTGCTTCCCTTAACTCTTATCAAATCCCCGAAGCTTGTCACTGTAATTCCTTTTTTTGCTATTTCAATCGCCTCGTCTATTTCTGTTGTTGTAGTGACGCAGACTGGACAGCCTGGGCCTGAGAAAAGAGAAATGTTTTTAGGCATCAGGCTTCTTATTCCGTTTTCTTCTATCGCTTGCGTGTGCGATCCGCAAACCTCCATTAACTTTATGTTTCCAACTTTTCTTGCTTTTTCTTTTATATCTTTTAGAACTTCACTTATTGTTTTTTGGCTTGGTTGTTTAAGGTTCAATTTTATTTCAACTCTTGCTTATTTTCCTCCAGTTTCTGATGGTGAAATCCGCGTTTTTCTTGTTTACCTTTTCTATAGCAAAGCCGGTATGCACTATTACATAATCATTTTTTTTTACTTTGACAAAATCGATTCTGACTTTTTTTTTAAATCCTTCAAAGTCAACAAGAGCTTCATTTCCTTTGATTTCAACTATTCTACCAGGTATTGCAAGGCACATTTGTTATTTGTTGTATGGATTGCTTTTTAATCTTTTTTGCAGTTTTTGAGTGTTTTAAATTTTTACTTTACTGTTTGTGTTGTTTTTTCTAAAGTTTTTTAAATTTTTACAGTGTATTTGAATGGATGGGCTTTCAAATAGAATTTCGAGGTATTGTGCAGGGAGTGGGTTTCAGACCTTTTGTTTACAAAACCGCGCTTAAAATAGGTGTTTACGGATTTGTCAAGAATACTGGCTTCGGAGCAGTGGTGAAGTGTGACTGCAATGAAAAAAAATTAAAATCTTTTTTAAATGAAATCAGGAAAAGCCTCCCTTCTATAGCGAGGATTGACGAGATTAAGATTAAAAAAATCAAAGGGCAGTGGAGAGAATTTTCAATTCAACCTTCAGCCAATACGGCTGAAATTGGAAGCGTGAGTCCGGATGTTGGAATATGCGAGTCTTGTTTAAATGAGTTGTTTGATTTCACCAACAGGCGGTTTCTTCACCCTTTCATAAACTGCACTGACTGTGGCCCAAGATTTACTGTTGTTGAAAAACTGCCTTACGATCGCAGTAACACCTCAATGAAAAGCTTTGAAATGTGCCCTGCCTGCCGAGAAGAGTTTAGTGATGCTTATTCTAGAAGATTTCATGCGCAACCTATCTCCTGCAACGAGTGCGGGCCTAAATACGTGTTGTTGGATTCTAAACTAAGAAAAGTAACGGATTGGACTGTTGTTGGAACTTTGTTGAAAAAAGGAAAGCTTGTAGCAGTGAAAGGAATAGGTGGTTTTCATATCTCGTGCAACGCTCTTGATGTTTCAGCTTTGAAAAAACTAAGAAAATTGAAAGCCAGGATTACAAAGCCTTTCGCGGTCATGGCTAAAAGCGTTGAAAAAGCTGAGGAAGCCTGCTTTGTAGGTGAAGATGAGAAAAAAGTTTTAAAATCAAACGTTAAGCCAATTGTTCTACTTACGTCTAAAAATATATTGCCAAGTGAATTGAATCCAAAGCTTGACTCTATAGGCATAATGCTTCCATACGCTCCGATTCATCATCTTCTTTTTTACTATTCAAATCTTGATTTTCTTGTGATGACAAGTGGCAATCTCTCAGGAGAACCTATAATAACACGAAATGAAGAAGCGTTTGAAAAGCTTAAAGGAGTTGTTGATTTTTTCCTTCTGCACGACCGCGAAATAGTAAATGGTTGCGATGATTCGATATTGAAAAAAGATTCAATTATAAGATATTCAAGAGGATTTGCCCCTCAACCATTAAATTTTGATTTTGGCGAGGGAATAGCTTTGGGAGGTGAGTTGAACTCGAATTTTGCAATCTCCAGAAAGAGAAAGGTTTACGTTTCACAATATTTCGGGGATTTAAGCAACCATGAAAGTTTTTCAAGGTTCAAGAAAAGCTTTTGGAGTTTTTCAGATTTTTTCAAAATAAAAACAAAAAACATTTCATGCGATTTGCACCCTGGCTTTCAGACTACAAGATTTGCTGAATCTTTAACTGCTAATTCAGTTAAAGTCCAGCATCATTTTGCGCATCTTTACTCGTGCATGGGAGAAAATCATCTTAAGGAGGCTGTCGGAGTTGTCTGCGATGGTTTTGGCTATGGAATAGATGGAAGTGCTTGGGGTGGAGAGGTTTTAACTTCAGATGGAAAACGCTTCGGTCACATTGAAGAGTTCAAGCTTATCGGAGTGGATGAGGCAGTGAGAAAGCCTGAAAGAATCCTTTTTTCAATACTAAGAAAAAACCTTTCATTAGAAGAGTGCGAGCGTTTTTTCGAAAAAAGAAAAGTGAATGTTGATCTACTTGAGGAGATGATGAACAAAAACATAAACACGATGAACTCAACATCGTGCGGAAGGGTTTTGGACGCTGCGAGCTTCGCCTGCAACGTTTGCAATGAAATGACCTATGACGGCGAGCCTGCAATGCAGCTTGAGGCTTTCGCTGATAAAAGCATTAAAACAAATCCTTTGATTGAGAAAAACAACCTTTTGATAAGCGGCTTATTTTCTGAGTTGAGTTTTGACAAGCGTTTTGCTGGAAAAATTCACGATTACATTGCTCGCGGTTTGGGTGAAATTGCAGTCGAGGCTTGTGATTCGACGGGATTTGACTCGGTTTGCCTGAGTGGGGGTGTTATGTACAATCAAATAATTGTAAAAGTATTGAGAGAAACTCTTGAAAAAAATAAGATAAAGGTTTTCACTCAAAAACTTTTGCCGTGCGGTGACGGTGGCCTGAGTTTCGGCCAGTTGTATTACAATCATTGTAAAAAGATTTGAGCCCGTGAATTTATCTGTTCCTTTTTCATTGCTTTTTAATATCCTTTCCATATTCTACTTTTTTTTGTCTTCCCAAATATCTAGGTTAGAGTATGAAATGATATTTTTGAGTTTGTTTTCTTCTTTGTTGTGTGCGTCATAATTTTTGGAGGCTAGAAATCCTTTGCAGTCTTCAACCCATTTAATTTTTACAAAACCCGCTTCTTCCAATCTTCTTTTCACTCCTTTTTTGAGCGCGTTTCCTTTTGGGTTACCTAAATAGTGGAAAAGCCTTCCGTTTTTCTTCAAAACCCTGAACAGTTGTTTGTAGAATTCAAGGGAATATAACTCTCCTGCGAATGAAAACCTCGGAGGGTCATGCATTATGAATCCGAAGGAATCACCTTTCATTTTTCTTATTTCTTGAAAAGCGTCTGCGTTGATTATTTTTATCAATTGATTTTCGAATAGTTTTTTTGATTTAGGATTTTCTTTCATTATCTGAAGAACGTTTTCATCCTTTTCTATTGTTGTTACGAAACATCCTTTGTTTGCTTCTATTATTGCGGTGTACCCTAAGCCGGTGCAAATGTCTAATACTTTGGAGTTTTTTGTAGGGTTCAGTTCTTTCACCTTGTCTTCAGAGTCCTTCCAGGGGTTTTTGTTTTTGGTCTGGTGCATTCTGACACCGTCGATTTCTATTGTTCCGTTTACGAGCTTATAGTATGATGGCATTTTTAGATTAATTGTTTTTTGGATTTTTATTTGTTTGGTTATTGCAGTATCTTAATTCTTTTAGTATTCAAAAGTATATTTTTTCTTTGGTTCTTTTGTTTTTTTTCATGCCGCTCGCTTCTTTGAGGTTATTATTTCTAAGAATTTGCTTATGCGTTTGTAGGTTTTTTCAATGATGTTTCAGTTAAGTATTTTTAATGCCTGCCTTATTGAATTTGTTTTTTTAGGGTGGGGTTTTTTATTTTTTTCATTCATTCTCTTCTATCATGCGTTTCTTGATGTTGAACCTTTTCTACCCTCCTTATTCTGGCGGGACTGAAAAGCACGTTTTCGAAGTTAGCAGGAGGCTTGCTAAAAAACACGAGGTAACTGTTTTGACTTCAAGGCTTCCTGGCACTGCAAGGGAGGAGGTGGTTGAAGGGGTGAGGGTTATAAGAAGCGAGGGCTGGGTTTTGAAAAGCCTTCCCTATCCGCTGCCGCCTCCTGTTCCAGTCCCTCCGTTTCTTTTGCGAGATATTAAAGAGGAGGCTGCTAAGACTGATGTTATTCATATTCACAATCGTTTTTTTTACTCTTTTCTTGATTTTAAAAACCTTAGAAAGGAGTATAATGTTAATTTCGGGTTGACTCTTCACAATGCAAGGGTGAGTGGAATTGATTTTATGACCAATCTTCTTGGCAAGGCTTATGATGACTTGATTGGAGTGAGAATAATGCGTGAGTGCGACAGGATAGCGGCTGTGAGCAGGAACACCCTTGAAACAACCGTTCCGAGAAAAATGTGGCATAAAAGCAGAGTTATTTATAACGGCGTTGATTTGAATTTTTTCAATACTGAAATTAAGGGGGAAAAGCTGAAAAAAGAGCTTCACATCAAAGGAAAAATTATTTTAAGCGTGGCGAGGCTGGTGAAGCAGAAAGGTTTGGACCAGCTTGTGAAAGCTTTTGATGATTTGAATGATGATTCCAATCTTATTATTTTCGGGCACGGGCCTGAAGAAAAAAATCTTAAAAGATTAATCGAGAAGAGGGGGTTGCAGAGAAAAGCCAGGGTGATTTGGAGCGCTGGGATTGAAAAAAGGATGAACGAGCTTTACGCTATGAGCGATGTTTTTGTTCTTCCCTCTCTTTACGAGCCTTTTGGAATGGTTTTGGTTGAGGCGATGGCTAGTGGAAAGCCGGTCATTGGAAGTAGGGTTGGAGGAATACAGGAGATTATAGATGGTAAAAACGGGCTTTTATTCGAGCCTAAAAATGTCGCTCAATTAAGAGATGAAATCGAAACCATTTTAAGCGATGAAAAGAAAAAGAAACAATTGGGTTTAAATGGAAGAAGGAAGACTGAAAAGGTTTTCAATTGGGACAATACCGCCAAAGGGTATGAAATGATGTACAAGGGGATTTAAAGGTGATAAGATAAATGGATTTTTTGTTTTATTTTGAAAAAAGCAAATTTAAGGATTTAAACAGGGTTTTAACTTCAGACCCTTATGCGGATAATTCTTTTGCCAGGGTGGGCTACACTTTAAAGGATGGCGGTTCTATAAACGAGAAGGAAGGCTCTTATGTTTATTTTAAAACCGATGGGGAAATCGGGATTAAACTCTCGAAAAAGCTGTTGGAAATAAACGGAATTGAAGTAGGTGGGGTGGAGAAGGAGGGAATTTTGAAGAAAATAAACGAGCAGGAGCAGAATGCAATAGAAGGTTTCGGATCTATTTTCACTTGAATTTCATTTTTTTTGATTTTAATTCAATCAAAAGGTTTTTATGTTTTTTTGTTTATAAATTAAATTGTTTTGCTTTGCTTTGTTTAGTCGTGATTTTTCTAATGAGTAACCCCCATTCCACTGTCCATTACCTCGTTCCAAGAGCGGAGCTCGCTTCTGACGAGGATCTTAAAAAACTGTCTGAAAGAGGGATTACGAAAAGCAAGCTTCCGCTTATAAGAAAGCAGGATCCCGGAATTAAGGATTTAAGTTTTAGTGTGGGACAGGTGGTAAAGTTTTACAGGCAAAGCCAGGTTACTGGGAAAGAAGAGGAATTTTTCAGGTTGATTGTTGAATGATTGAAGTGCTTGATGTTTTTTTGAACGAGAACTCTTTGTCAAAGCAGTTCATAGATTCTTATAATAAGTTTGTCGACCAGGAGCTGCAGAAAATAATAGATGAGCAGCTTGCAATAAAGCCTGAAGTGGAAGGTTTAACTGTCAAGTTGGGTAAGATTTGGGTTGAAAAGCCTTATGTTGTTGAAGCTGACAATTCAAGAAGCCCTCTTTATCCCATGGAGGCTAGACTTAGAGATTTGACTTATTCAGCCCAGGTTTGGGTTGAAATGGTTAAGATTATTGATGGAGTGGAGAAGAGAATTGAGGATGTTTACATTGGAGACTTACCTGTAATGGTCAAGAGCAAGTTGTGTTGGCTTTATGGCAAGACCAACGAGGAGTTGAAGGAGCTTGGAGAGGATTATCTAGATCCTGGCGGTTATTTTATTATAAATGGAATTGAAAAAGCGATTGTAAGCGTTGAAGATTTGGCGCCTAATAGAATTATGGTTTCAAGGGATAAGGATAAGAATGGTGTTGAAGCCAAGGTTTTTTCAACAAGGTCGGGCTTCAGGGCTAAGTGCACAGTTTTCAGAAGCGAGGAGGGAAAGATGGGTGTGAGCATGCCGAGCTTCAGCAAGATGATTGATTTGACTCTGGTGTTGAAAGCGCTTGGAATGGTTGAAGTTAAGAGCATTATTAATTCTTTTTCTGAAGAGCTTATAATTAGAAATGACATTCTTTTGAATTTGGAGGGTTTTGAAAAGCTTTCAAGAGAGCAGTCGCTTGAAATCATAGGTAAGAGGGTTGCTCCGGGACAGCCATTGCAATATCAGATTAAAAGGGCCGAGCTTTTGCTTGATCATTATCTTTTCCCTCATATAGGTGTGGATGAGCCTTCAAGAATTCTTAAATCTTATTACTTATGCAAGATGGTGGAGAAAACCATTTTAGTTGCTTACAAGAAGAGAAAAAGCGATGATCGTGATCATTATTCAAATAAAAGATTAAAAGTAAGCGGGGTTTTGCTTGAAGAGCTTTTCAAGCACTCTTTCCAGTTTCTTGTGAAGGATTTAACCTACCAGCTTGAGAGGAGTAATGTTAGGGGAAGAAAATTGTCTCTTTCCACTTTGATAAGGCCTGATTTGATGAGCAATAAGATTAAATCAGCAATGGGAACTGGCAATTGGGTTGGCGGCAGGACAGGTGTTTGCCAGCCTCTTGATAACACTAACTTTCTTTCAAGAGTCAGTACCATGAGAAAAGTGGTTTCAAGCCTTGCAAAAAAACACCCTAGCCATAAGGTTAGGGATTTGAATGGAACGCATTTCGGGAGGTTTGACCCCAACGAGAGTCCGGAAGGGCCTGACGCGGGTTTGGTTAAGACTTTAAGTCTTGGAGTGGCGGTTAGCATTGGAACGGATGAGGGTGAGGTTGAGCAGGCGTTGAAGGGTTTGACTTCTTTAAAGCAGGATAAAGTAAGCGTTTTCATCAATGGTAGGTTCGCCGGGTTTTCAGAGGACGGAGCTAAGCTTGTAAAAGTTTTGAGAGATAAGAGAAGGAAGGGTGAGTTGAACAAGGAGGTCAGCATGGCTTTCTTTGAAAAGAGCAGTGAGGTTTTCATTAATTCTGATTCTGGAAGGTTGTTGAGGCCTGTTTTTGTTGTTGAGGGAGGGAAGGCGCCGTCAAAGGAAGTGTTGAAAAAGCTTAGTTGGACTGAAATGATTTCAAATGGTTTTATAGAATATTTGGATGCAGAGGAGGAGGAAAACGCTTTTATATCCTTGAACGAGAAGGATTTGACTTCCGAGCATACTCATCTTGAAATTGACCCTGCTTTTGTTTTAAGTCTTGATTCTAATCTTCTTCCTTTTATTGAGTATATTTCATCTCCTAGGATTTTGATGGCTTTGAAGCACTTGAATCAGAGTTTAGGTGTTTATCAGTCTAATTTTAATTTAAGGTTGGATACCAATGCGCATGTTTTGCACTACCCTCAAAAGCCGCTCGTTTCAACTTGGGTTTACGATAAAATGCAGTTATGGAGAAGGGCTCAGGGCCAGAATGTGATAGTGGCTATTTTATGCTATGAAGGTTTCAACATGGATGACGGTATGGTTGTAAATAAAGCAAGCGTTCAAAGGGGTTTGTTCAGAAGCACTTTTTTCAGGAATTATATTGCAGAAGAAAGAAAATATGCTGGCGGGCAGAAGGACAGGTTTGAAGTGCCTCCTGAATTTGTTCAGAATTATCTTGGGCCTGAGGCTTACTCAAAGCTTGACGAGAATGGAATTGTTTACACTGAAGTTCAAGTTCAGGGTAATGACGTTCTTGTCGGAAAGACTGCTCCTCCGAGGTTTTTGAAGGAGAACGCGGTTTTGGACGTTGAAACTGAAAGCAGAAGGGAAAACTCTCTTCTTGTCAGAAGCGGAGAGTCAGGTATTGTGGATAGAGTGGTTGTGGGAGAAAAAAACACAGGAAACAGATTTGTTCAGGTTAAGGTTAGGACAACCGCTAATCTTAACGTGGGTGACAAGCTTTCAACCAGAGCAGGACAGAAGGGAATCAACGCTTTGCTTGAAGATCAGGAGAATCTTCCCTTCAACAGCAGGGGAATCATTCCAGATTTGATTATCAACCCTCTTGCAATACCCTCCAGAATGGCTGCGGCTTTTCTTCTTGAAACTCTTGCTGGAAAGAGCGCTTGCGTTGATGGAATGATTAAAGACGGCACTCCCTTCCAGCCTCAAAAGCAGGATTTCTTCGAGGAAACGTTGAAAAAGAATGGTTTTAATTATTCAGGAGAAGAGGTTTTTTATGATGGTAGAACCGGGAGGAATTTCAAGGCAAAGATTTTCAGCGGAGTTGTTTATTTTGAGAAGCTTCACTTTTTAAGCAGTGACAAGCTTCACGTTAGAAGCAGGGGTCCGGTGCAAATGCTTACCAGGCAGCCTACAGAAGGAAAGGCAAGAGAAGGAGGTTTGAAGCTTGGAGCAATGGAGAAGGACTGTTTTGTTGGCTTTGGAGCTGCAAGCATAATAAAGGAAAGGATGATGGACGCTTCTGACAGAAGCATTGAGTTAATATGCAATGACTGTGGCAGTTTCGCGGTTCAGGATTATGTAAAGGGAAAAAGATACTGTCCTCTTTGTGGTTCAAGCGATGTAAGAGAGGTAGAGACTAACTATTCTTTCAGGCTTTTGATTGATGAGATTAAAAGCATTGGAATTATTCCGAGGTTAAGATTGAAATGAACAAGATTAAGGAAATTGATTTTTCTTTTTTGTCTCCTGAAGAGATGAGAAGGTTAAGCGTTACCAAAATAGTGGTTCCTGACACTTACGATGAGGATGGGTATC
>JAMCXP010000045.1 GCA_023474775.1 Candidatus Martarchaeota archaeon | reverse complement strand
GCAACAAGAACGCGGCTGACGGCTGTCCGGTTAATGTTATTCACTTGTTTGACAAAACGGGTAAAAAGTTGATTTGAATTTGGATCTTGGTTCTGGAGTCAGAAGCGCTATTTCAAAAATAACCGGTGCGGGTGTTGTCGATGAGAAGGCGATAAACGATCTTGTCATTGAATTGCAGCGCGCTCTTATTTCAAGCGACGTCAACGTAAAACTTGTTTTTGAGATAACCGAAAAGATAAAGGAAAAAGCGCTTAAAGAAAAGAACCACCCTTCAATCACATTGAGGGAGAAGATTGTCAAGATTGTTTACGACGAGCTTGTATCAATGCTTGGGGAGAAGTACGAGCCTTCAATTCAAAAGAAGAAGATACTTGTATTTGGTTTGAACGCAAGTGGAAAGACTACTACCATAGCGAAACTAGCTAAGTTTTATTTGAAAAGGGGTTTGAAGACAGGGGTTATAGCTGGCGATATTCACAGGCCAGCCGCGATAGAACAGCTTAAACAGTTAAGCGAGGAGGTTAAATGCGATTTTTTTGAGCGGGGGAAGTTGGATCCAAAAGCGCTTGCGTTGGAGGGGTTGAAAACTCTTAAAGACGATGTGGTGATATTTGATTCTGCGGGAAGAAGCGCTTTTGACGATGAGTTGAAAAAGGAGTTGAAGGATATTTACAATGCATTCAACCCTGATGAGACGTTTCTGGTTGTCAGCGCTGATATTGGCCAGGTTGCGGGAAAGCAGGCGGAGGAGTTTTCCAAAACGATTCCGGTAAGTGGGGTTATAATAACAAAAATGGACGGGAGTGGAAAGGGAGGGGGAGCTTTAACTTCAACCCATTCTACTGGCAGCAGAATTGCTTTTATAGGAACCGGGGAGAAACCAGATGATTTGGAGGTTTTTGACTCAACAAAGTTCATTTCAAGGTTGGTAGGGTACGCTGACCTGGAAACCCTTCTTGAGAAAGTGAAAGAGGTTACGGAAGAAAAGGAGTTGACTCAGGCTATTGAAACAGGGGCTTGGAATTACACTACCTTTATGATTCAATTAAAGTCGATGAGAAAAATAGGTCCAATGAAGAAGATAATGCAGCTTTTGGGTTTGTATGACATTCCAGAAGAGTTTATGGATAAGAGCGAGGATAAGTTGAAGAAATTCGAGGCTGCGGTGAGCAGCATGACTGAGCAGGAGAGGAAGAACCCTGCGTTTGTTAAAGTAAAGTCAAGGCAGGAGAGGATTGCTAGGGGTGCTGGAATTAAGCCTGAGGAGATGAGAGAACTGGTGACAAATTTTGACAGGGTTGAGAAGATGTACAAGGGTTTGAAGAAGAACAAGGGAATGCTTAAAAAGTTTGGCAATATAGACCTTTCAAAGCTTGGTGGATTGTAAATGAATTATGAAATTTTAAGGCTTGCGATAGTTTTGATTGGGACAGGTATAGCGGCTTTTCAGGATTTTAAGACGAGTTATATTGACGACAAGCTTACGTTGATAATGATAATTGCAGGGGTAGCGCTTGATTTTTTGACTTTTGACTCTGGTTTTATTTTTTACAGTGTTGGAGTTGGAGCGTTGATTTTTATCATAGGTTATTATTTTTACAGGACAGGGCAGATTGGGGGTGGAGATGTTCTTCTTGTGGCTGGAATTCAAGTTCTATTGCCTTTTTATCCTTCTATTCAGCAGTTTCAGTTTCCTTTTTCTCTGGCTGTGACGAGCGTTCCTTTTATAATAACCGTTTTCGCCACAAGTGCGTTGATTTCTTTGGTTGGGACTGCGTTGGTTTATGGGTGGGCTCTCAAGGGCAAGAAATTGAAGCCTGATTTTAAGGATAGTCTGCTTACGCTTGTTTTGATGGTTGTAATAATTTTTTCAATTTATTTTTTCTCGGCGTTTGGCCTTTACCAGATCATATTCGTTCTTCTTCTTGCAATCCCGTCCGTTTTTCTTTCTCTATTTAAAACTCAGATAATGAATGAGATTATAATACAAAAAGTGGGTTTGAAAGAGGTTGAGGACGAGGATGTTCTCGCGCTTGATAAAATGACGGGGCTTAAAAAGTACGGGTTAAAGAGAGTAGCGACAAAAGACCAGATGGAGGTTTTGAAAAAAATAAGCAGGGATAAGAAGGGTCAGAAGTTTTATGTTTACAAGAACCTGCCTAGGATGGCTCCTTATATTTTGATTGGGTTGATTTTAAGCCTTATTCTCGGAAACCCGTTCGCCTGGATTTTGTTTAAGTGAACTTAATAGGTATGGTTTGTGAAATTTCATTGCGTTTACGCATGTGGATGAAGCAATCCCCTGCGAACGATTATACTCAGATGAACAGGTGCAAGCGGCCTTGCACAACCTGTTCGTCTTGCTCGTGCAAGATGAAGGCATTTCAGGACATTTTTCAGGTGACGGTTCCGAATACTCGCTAAGCGTGGAACAACATTATCGTTCCGCCTCATGTAAGAAGGGGCGAAAGTATTTGTTCACGTTTCGAATTATTGAAGTGGAAACGAATTTTTACGTAGGCATCGGTTTTTAGAAAAAAAGCGAGATGCTTTCCGAAAAGCTATCGTGTTACTAAAGCGCTTTAATGTGGTAATGGATTCGATGTCGTTGGACAAGTATTACAGTTCGCGGAAGGTCTTGTGTTTGTTTGACCGGTGCGTTTCGATGTTTGTGATTCCGAAAAAGAACATCACGTTGTTTGGCTTGTGTTGGACGATGGTTTTCAAAAATTGCCGACTACCCTATAGCTTTTTTGAAGAGGTATTTCTTGAGGAATTTGAGCGAGGCAGGATTTTCATCTGAAAAGCTGCGTTTTGGAAGTGTGGTCCGGCAGCGCCAGTCGGACCGACAAGAAAGTGCTTTGTTCACGATTGGTATTCTACACAACTTGTATGCGATTCGAGTCAAACTTGCCTAAACAAATTATGCCCCAAAGTCATACTTTGGATTAGTGGTTTATATTCATTACCATACTTTTGTAAGTGGGAAGGAAACACTAAACTTCTTTCATCTACTGATTTGAATAATTGAAGTTTTAATGATATAATTAATAACAAAATAATTGGCTTGGTTGTGTCCTTTACACTTTATATTTTTTTTTGAAACTTAATATTTTTTAAATAATTTTGGTGATTGCTTAGAAAACGGACCAATTTAACTACTTTTAGTGTGTTTCTTACGTCTATGGTTGTTGGTAGTGCCATGTATGTACATGGTCGGAAGTGCTGGT
>JAMCXP010000049.1 GCA_023474775.1 Candidatus Martarchaeota archaeon | reverse complement strand
TTTCATGACATTGAAAGAAAATACCCATAACATTATCATTTCAAATCATTTTAAGAATATATCAAGCAAGATAGTTGACTACACCCACCATATGTTGAAAGGCGTTGGTAAAAAAGAGGTTGTGTTATTCATAGGAAGAGGCTCAATACCGCTTTATATCGCTGCAAGAAAGATGAGCCCTGCCTTGGGATTGGACAGAAGCAACACAACCCTTGTTCAGGGAGGGAACTTTTTGCATTATTTTAAAGAAGGCAAAGGAGGTCCCCTGCACTACATTAACGAAGGAAACAAAATGGGCTTGAAGGCCTTTATCAAAAAACTCAATTTCAAAGGCAAGGAAAGAGCGTTTGTTGTTGACACCGGAATCATGGGAACCGAGGTTGAAGCAATATCAAAAATTATAGGCGAGGTTTACCCCCACCTTAAAATAGAAAAGAGAATGATTTACTCACTAAACCCAAACATCAAAAGCGTTGAAACAATTAAAGGGTCAAGCGCTGAAGCAAGGGTAAAATTTGTCAGCCAAAGAGTAAACGAGTTGGAGAACTGGCCACATGGAAACCAAGTGGTTGGCTACACTCCTGAAGGAAAGCCTATTTATTACAATACTAAAATGCAGCGCGGTGAAGAAAGGAGGCTCAGTTTAGACTCAAATTATGAAAGCTTAAAAAGCCTTGTTGAAAGACTGAACAAGGGAATGAAAAAAGAACAAGAGTTATTTAGCGCAATCCTTGACCAGACTGTAAAAAGAAAAATAGAAAGAATCAAAAATAGCAAAAGAACTTGAACTTTTGTTTTTAGACTATACGAAAGAAAGTTAAACGTTTAGAGTTTAAAAAATAAACATGTACGGAGCTGAAGTTGAAAAAATACTTAAAGGCAAAGGCATAAGCATTGGAGATAATGTAAAAGTCAAGTGGAGGAACTCTGCGTTTGAAGGCCAGCTCATGCCAAGACCGGATGTTGGCGACGAAAACGTCATAGTGTTGAAAATGAAAAACGGTTACAACACTGGTTTCAAAACGCTTGAAATAGAACTGATTGAAAAACAAAAAACAACAGAAAAACCATCAAAAACAGAAACAAAATCAAACCTCCCGCAAATTTCAATAATAGCAACAGGCGGGACAATCAGCAGCAAAGTAGACTACAAAACAGGAGGAGTACACATGCTAATGAACGCTGAAGAAATAATATCAACCGCGCCCCAACTTAAAAACTTCGTAAGCATTAAAAAAATACTAAACCCATTCACAATAGGAAGCGAAGACATAAGCTTCAGAGAATGGACAAAACTCGCAGAAATAACAGCCAAACAAGCAAACGAGTCTGAAGGAGTAGTTATACTTCACGGAACCGACACCATGCACTACACCTCAAGCGCTCTAAGCTTCATGCTAACCAATCTTTCAAAACCAGTCGTTCTAGTCGGAGCCCAACGCTCCCAAGACAGGCCAAGCAGAGACGGAGTAATGAACCTAACCTGCGCATCCATTTTTTCAACTTCAAACCACGCGGGCGTTTCAATCGTAATGCACGGAACTTCAAACGACGATTACTGTATAGCAATACCAGGAACCAAAGCAAGAAAAATGCACACTTCAAGAAGAGACGCTTTCAGACCCATAAACGCAAAACCAAGAGCATTCATCTTCCCAGATGGAAGAGTGGAATTCAAAGACGAAGTAAAAAAAAGAAGCAGCGAAGAAGTAAAAGCAGACACCTCTTACAACCCAAAAGTAGGATTAATAAAAGTCCACCCTGGAAGCAATCCTGAAATCATAGATTTTTTCATCTCCAAAAACTACAAAGGCCTGATAATCGAAGGAACCGGATTAGGACACGTTCCAACGCAAACCCTCAAAAAAGAAGACAGCTGGATAGACTGGATCAAAAAAGCCTCAAAAGAAATGATAGTTGGAATCACCTCGCAATGTATCTACGGAAGAACCAACCCAAACGTTTACTCAAACCTAAGACTGCTAAACAAAACAGGAGCAATACACTGCGAAGACATGCTCTCCGAAACCGCGCTAATCAAACTAAGCTTCCTGTTAGGACATGATTATGAAAGAAAAGAAATTGAAAAAAAAATGCTTGAAAACACAGCAGGAGAAATAAACAAAAGAATAACAATAAGCGAGTTTTTAAACTAAAGTGAATATTTATGAAAATAGGACTGGAAATACACCAAAGACTCAACACAGAAGAAAAACTCTTCTGCTCATGCCCCTCAAAAACAAAAGGAGCCAAAACATCAGAATTAACAAGAATATTAAACCCCTCCGTTGGAGAAACAGGTGAATTCGACAGGGCAGCGCTATTCGAAAAAAAGAAAAATAAAACAAGCACCTACAACGTGTTCGAAGACTCCTCCTGTCTAATAGAATGCGATGAAGAACCGCCAAAAAAACTAAACACAGACGCTCTCGAAACAACCATCCTAATATGCCGGCTTTTAAACGCCGACGTGGTTGATGAAATACACATCATGAGAAAAACAGTCATCGACGGAAGCGCGGTAAGCGGCTTTCAAAGAACAGCAGTAGTAGGGTTAAACGGAAAAATCGAAACAAACGAAGGAAGCATCTCAATTCAAACAATCTGCCTGGAAGAAGAAAGCTCTGGAATAGAAGGAGACCGCTTCAACATAGACCGACTTGGAATACCCCTCATCGAAATAGCCACAGACGCTGAAAGCATCAAAAACCCAGTCCAAGCAATGAACGCAGCGCTTAAGATTGGAGAACTGCTCAGAAGCACCGAAAAAGTCCAGAGGGGAATTGGAACAATAAGACAAGACCTAAACGTCTCCACACCAGAAGGAGCGAGAATCGAAATCAAAGGAGTGCAAGAATTAAAATCAATCCCAAAACTAATCGAAAAAGAAGCCGAAAGACAAGAAAAACTCTTGAAACTAAAATCAAAAAAAATCGAATTCAAAGAAACACATGAAAAAATAACAATAGAAAACCTTCCAGAGGAAGCGCTTAAAGAAATAAAAGACTACTGCAAAACACTAAACGCAGATTTTGACGGTAAGACAATCAAAGGAAACGAAGAAACGCTGAACTTCATAAAATGGAGACTTGAATTCTTCTCAAAAGGAATACCTGAAGAAACAAGAAAAGCAGAAGGAATGGAAAGCTTCTACATGAGACCCCTACCAGGAGGAAGCAGAATGTACCCCGAAACCGACTGCCTGCCAATAAAATCAAAAGAAATCGTCGAAAAAATGAAAAACATCGAAGTAACCTCATTCGAAGAAAGAGCAAAAGAATATGAAAAAAAAGGATTAAACAAAGAACTATCGCAAAAAATCCTG
>JAMCXP010000038.1 GCA_023474775.1 Candidatus Martarchaeota archaeon | reverse complement strand
CTTTGATGACAAATTCAAGGCCCAGACGATTTCGAAAAAAACATAAAAGAACTGAAAAAAATATCTGAACAATTCAATCAAATGCTAAAGCACTTTGAAAGTGAGGAAATTGTTTTTGACAAGCTTGAAGAAAAAGGAGTTAAAGGACCAGTGGACGTAATGAGGGAAGAACATGATGAAATGAAAGAAAAGGAAAAAGAATTTAATTTAATGGTAAATAAAAAAAAATTAAATAAGGAAGAAGTTAAAAAATTTATATATATAATAAAATATATCGCAGAAATGCTTAAATCTCACATTCAAAAAGAGGAGATGATATTATATCCTTTAGTCATTGAAAAGCTTTCAAACGAAGAATTAAAAGAATGTGGGGAAAAAGCTGAAAAATTAAAATAAACAATGGAACAAAAAGCTTTTTAAGAATGAAATGAGAATGAATCTTTCAATGGAAAACAAGGCTCAAGTGTCAGCAGAGTATTTGCTTCTTGTCGCATTAGGGTTGGTTATTATAATAGCAGGCGTTACGCTTGCAATGAAGGCAAACGACTTCGCTAACGTCGTTTCTTCTCTGATAAGCAACGAGGCAAATCAAACTATTTCAATGATTTCAAGCTGAAAAAACAAACCAAAAACTTTTAAATTTTAACATTGCAAATTACTTAGTATAAGCCATTAGCTTAGTAGTATTTTTTTAAGGTCGTGGCTGACCGAGGTGTTTTGTACGTGTCAGTAATTAATGTAGATAGTCATAAATTAATAGGAGCTTTAAGCGAAGAATTGAAAAAAGAGGGTGAAATAAAACCCCCTGAATGGATTTCATATGTCAAGAGTAGTTCGCATAATGAAAGACCAATTGAAGAAAAAGATTTTTGGTACAAAAGATGCGCCTCTCTAATGTTTAATTCATACAAAAGAGGAAATGTAGGGGTAAGAAGGCTAAGAAAAAAATATGGAGGCAGAGTTCAACACGTGGTTCACAGAAGTCACCACAGACCAGCCGGAGGAAAGATAATAAGACTAGCACTTCAACAGCTTGAAAAAGCCGGATTGTTTGAAAAACAGAAAACAGGCAGGATGATAACTTCAAAGGGAAGAAAGCTTATGGATGAAATTTCAAAAAAAGTTGAAGGCTGATGGAGGATAAAAAAATAGAGGAAGGTGAAAAGGAAGAAATTAGAGCAAGGGCGCTGCTTAAATCTCTTTTGGAGCAGGAGGCATATGAAAGAATGTCAAACATAAAGATATCAAACCCTGAGCTTTATTCTAGACTTGTTTCAATAATAATAAGCCTTGCCCAAAGAGGACAGATAAAAAAGAAAATAACTGAGGAACAGCTTAAATTGCTTGTAAGTCAAATTTTAAGTCAGAGAAAAGAAGGAAGTATATTAAGAATATCAAAATAGGTGTTATTAAAATGTCAAGAAATAAAACACTTCAATTGAAGTTAAGATTAATCAAAAAAATGAAGCAAAACAAGAGAATTCCAGTGTTGGTTATAGGAAAGACAAACAGGAAAATAACCACCAATTCAAAAAGCAGGAACTGGAGAAGCAAGAAGCTTAAGTTAAAGGTGAAGTAAAATTGGCTGAAGAAAAAAAAGAACAAAATGACAAATCAACAAGTACAGAGGTAAAAATGGAAGCAATGAAAAAAACCGAAGTAAAAGAGGAAGCCAAAAAAGAACCTGTAAAAGAAGAATCTAAATCCACAAAACAGGAAGTAAAAGAAGCAGACACAGAAAAGGAAAAACCAAAAGAAGAAATAATTCTGAAGAGAAGTTATGTCATTCCTCTGACAAAGGCATACGAAAAACCTAAAACAATCAGGAATAAAAGAGCAATGGATATAATCCGCGCTTTCGCCGCAAGGCACATGAAAACAAATGAAGAAAACGTCAAAATTGGAGTTAAAATTTCAGAATTAGTAAACGCAAAAGGAGTTAGAAAACCTCCAAAAAAAATCAAAGTAGCGCTCTCCAAAAGCAAGGACGGCGTGGTCAAATGTGAGTTGGAGTAATGTTTGAAATAGAAAAAGCTTCAATCAACAAGAATCCTTTCATAGGGCTTTACTTTAAATGCAATGAAAAAACTGTTTTTCATCCGAAAGGAATTGGAAAACCTACTGTCAGTAAGTTTGAAAAAGTTTTAAAAGCCGAGCCTTTAGAGCTATCAATAAGCGGATCATCTTTAATAGGATTATATACAGTAATAAACTCAGCAGGTTGCGCAATTCCAAATTTCGCTTCAGAATCAGAGATTAAAAATATCCATGATTTAAATATTGTAAGAATTGGCGGAAATTTTTCAGCAGTTTCAAACAATATTCTAGTCAATGATAAAGGTTGTATCGTAAACCCAAAAATGTCTGCTGAAGATATTAAAAAAATATCTGACTGTTTTGACGTTGAAGTGACAAAAATGAAAATAGGTGGTTTTAACCTTGTAGGAGCTTTCAACACAGCTACGAACAATGGAGTTTTAGCATGCAACAATTCAACAGAAGAAGAACTTAAAAAGATTGAAAGCATTTTAAAAGTTAAAGCAGTTAGAGGAACAACAAATATGGGATTAACCGCAAACAGTTTTGGGCTTGTAGCAAATTCCAAAGGGGGTTTGGCGGGAGAATCAACATCGGGTTTTGAAATAAATAGAATTTTTGAAGCGATAGGTGATGGAAATGAGTGAACAACTTGAAGCACAGGCTTCTTATTATCAATATCTTCTAGAGAAGACAAACGAGCAAATAATGGGTATGCAAAGAATTTTAAACGAGAATAATGAAACAATAGAGTTTTTGAAAAACATCAAAGAATTCGATTCAGGTCTTCTTGAAATAGGGGTTGGGTTGATGATAAAAACACTTAAAATTGAAAAGCAAAGTGTTCTAGTGCCAGTAGGCTCTGGAGTAATGGTTGAAAAAAATATAGAAGAAGCAATCAAAACACTTAATGAAAGGGGAGTTCAATATGCAAACAACATTCACCAGTTGCAGCAGAGCTTCGCAGTTATAAACGGGCAACTTGAAAAGACAAGTGAGAAAATAAAGAATGGCGAGTTAAATGAAATGTGAAAAATGCGGTTCTGGCGATGGTGAAGTTTTATTCACAGAAGATTTTAAGCAGTTTTACTTCAAATGCAAAAACTGCGGTGGAAGGAGTGGAATAGAAGCTATAAAAGATGATTATACTGATTTTCAAAAAAAATTGAAGCGTGGGAAAAATGTTTGATCTTTTAAAACCCGATGTTGATTCTCCCGCCAAACCCCCCTTTGGAATTTGCTACAAGCCCAAAACTGTTTGCGGTTAATCCCATATTTGTTGTTCCTCTAACTGCTTTAACTTTTAAAATGCTTTC
>JAMCXP010000037.1:735-3391 GCA_023474775.1 Candidatus Martarchaeota archaeon | reverse complement strand
TGAAAGCGCGTCTTTGTAAATGAACACTGGTGTTCCGCAGGCAACTGCTTCAATTACGTTGAAGCCAAAACCCTCTGAAGAAGATGGAAGCATAAATGCTTTAAGCGAATTGTAGTAGCTAATCACTTTATTATCAGGCAGCTCTCCAATGTAATCAATGTTGAAATTTGAGTCAAAATGAGCGTTTTTGATTCCAGGTCCTGCCAGCGTTAATTTAAATTTCTCAATTTTATTGCCTTTCCAATCCTCAACCAATTTTCCAATTCTTTTCCTTATATCTTTATTGTTGCCTAAATAGCCAATTATGTTTTGTCTTGAATCATGTTTTTTCAAAATCTTAAATTTTTCATCAACGCCTAAATTTATGATTTTAATCCTTTTTCTTTCAACTCCCTGCTTTATAAGCTGCCTTTCAGTAAGTTTTGAATCTGTAATGAAAAAATCAGCGTGTTTAACCGCGCTTTCAAACCTTTTTAAAAAAAAAATCTTGCGTACAATACCATCTAGTTTATAGGTGCTTTTTTGTACTGCTTCCAATGGAGAAAAATCGTGTGCAGTACAAACTACTCGTTTGCCTTCAAGCTCTTTAACATAATAAAAAACATCTAGATTTAAAAAATGATTAACTTCAGAAAGTTTGGCTTTTTGCTTGATTAATTCTTTCGTGTAAACACTCTTTGTTTTTAAAATATTAACAATTCTTTCAACTTTATTTCCACTCTGCACTTCTTTCAACTCTACATCATTAACTGGCATTAGTTTTTTAGTCCTTGAAATAACCTCGTAATTATATTTTGAAACGCCGACATGTTTCCAATTGTTATGAATCAAGCTTACAAACGGTTTCATGCGCAAAATCAAACGCTTAAAGATTTATTAATTAGTATGGTTTTTTGAAATACATCATTTACAATTTCATAATGCATTGAGATTATAATCTTCAAATAAATTTATGATTTTAATCCTTTTTCTTTCAATCGAGAGAAAAACCCCTAGAATAAGCAATAAGACAAGCAAAACCCAAAGGGAAAACCCTTGAACTACATTCAAAGACTGAAGCAAAAGCAAAACAACTGTTAAAACAACCAGCACCTTCATTGTTTTATAAGCAACGCTCACCCTCCAAAAATCCTTAAACAATGATTTGCACCTGCTCCAAAGCAAAAAAATCATTGCCTTTATCTTTTTTTTAACCCAACCGCAACCACTTCTTAAGTTTTTAAGAGTTAAAAAGTAATCCCACAATGAGAAAACAAGGAAAAAACAAGCGATAATACTGATTAAAGCCAAAAACCACAAGGAAAAGCTTTCCTGAGCCACTTGAAAAACACTTTTCTGTTTTGAAGGAGGCAGCGCAATACCTGAAATAGACAACAAACCCCTGGCAACTAGCTTTTCGTTTGTCAAATCGTAAACGCTAATCCAAACCTCAAAATTCTGTGTGATTGAGGGGTTTTGATTTGGAGTCAAAGTTAAATTAAACTTGGCGTGCTGAAGGAAATTCAAAGAGACATTAAAATTCTGCTCTTGAAAGGCGGTTGAACCTTCGACATTAGAAGCGGTTATGGAAAAATTCGAAGCGTTATGAAAAGGGTTGAAAAAATCAACGTAAACCCCTAAACTGTTGGCATTATTTATGATAACCGGCGTGTAGTCAGTGTTAAAAAAATTCTTTGGAGAGGGGTTCTCAAAGAGAAAATAAACCAAAACGCTAGAGTTGGAGCTGACCTTATCAACACTTAAAAGCCTTACAACAAGAAAGTAGCCCCTGCTGCCCAAAACCCCTTCAGGAGAAAGAGTGGCGTTCAATCTGAAATGCTCAAGAAAACCTAAGGTAACGTTTCTTGAAAAGTTAAATCCCTTTGAGAAAACCTGATTATCCCCGCCTATAAAAACGTTAAAAGTGGCGTTTTCTTTAAAAGGGTTGAAAAAATCAACGTAAAACCCGGCAGAATTATTAGAAACGCTACCAGGAATCACCACCGGGCTGAAAGAATTGTTGAAAAAATTCTGGCTGGAGTAAAACCACTGGGTGAAAGAAACTCCACTTGAAAAAACAGCCAGGGAAAGAAGGGCAATTAACAAAACAAGCTTTTTAAGCATTTTAAACAACTTTTCAAAAATTTTAAATATTCTATTGAAATGTGAATTTATTTAACCTTATTGTCATTAACGCCCTTGAAATCAATTAAAGTATTCAAAATCTAATGTCCGGATCGCTTCTATAAAATTTAGAGAACAACGCCTAGTATTTTAAGTATTATAAGCAGTCCCACGCCTAACAAGCCCAAAACAGCCGTTATTATTATATTAATAAAGTCAAGAGGCAGGGTGAAACCGAAAAAATTCAAAATCAAAAGAACCGCCAATCCGAGAATAGTGTTGATGACAAATTTCTTCAATTTAACTATAATAAGAACGGCGATGACAATCAAAATCACTGCTATTATAATAGTGGTTATGGAAGAAGCTGAAAGAACGGAAGTCACTTGCTGTGCGGTTGAGTTTGCAGCGCTTACCAAAACCATGAACTTATTTTAATGCCTTAAGTTTTTAAAAGCCTTTCTTTCAACCTGGCTTTGCGTAATCCACTAGCTTTACACTCGCTTGATCTTTACACTGTTTGACACTTCAATAACTTTCCTGGCCACTTGAA
>JAMCXP010000037.1:0-725 GCA_023474775.1 Candidatus Martarchaeota archaeon | reverse complement strand
CTGGCTAACTAATTTTTTCAATCATTTCTGCCAACTTTCTTCTAATAAAAAGGCTTTTTAACTTTCAAGCTTTGCACTTAAAGTGTTTGTTTTAAGCTACTTCATGCGCAAGCGAGGGTCTGCTTATTAAGTTTGTGATTTTTAACGCCGGAAACGTTGGAAATGGGGGGTCGCAAGATTAATAAACTCTGTAAAAACAATTTTTTAACTTGGCGAGAGTTTTTTTTATGAAAGTTGTTAAAGCGGTAACACAACCTTATGTTATAAATGATGATTTGAACAGGTTGTTTTCAAATTTTAGGAGAATGACTAATTATTGCATTAAGGTTGGAGTTGAAAAGGACATTACTTCTAGGAATGGTTTGGGCAGGGAGGTTTATAAAACCTTAAGCAACGATAGGGAGGGCTTGCATTCTTGGTATGTTTTAGGTGCTATTGAAAGGGCTAGCGGGATCCTGAAAAATTATAGGAGCGCGGTTCGGAAGGCGTTAAAGAAGGGAAAGACCGTTGAAAAGCCTTTTGTTAGGAAAGATTTTATCATTCTGGGAAATCAAGCCTTTAAGATAGAGAATGGAAAGTTGAAAATGCATTTGACCAGCAAGAGTTTTATTGAAATCCCTTTAAACAGTTACACTCTTAAAAAGTTAAACGACGTTAAAATTGGAGAGTTGATTTTAAAAAGTAAAACTCTTTCAATTTCATACTCTAAGGAAGTTGAGGTTATA
>JAMCXP010000033.1 GCA_023474775.1 Candidatus Martarchaeota archaeon | reverse complement strand
CCAGTTTCTTAAAAGTGTTTTGACAACGTTGTTTTGTTCTCCACCTGCAATGAAAACTGATTTTAACTGATCAAAGACCGCTGATTTCATTTTGCCCTCTGCTTCAAGAAGCGAAGGCTTAATTTTTTCAAAAATATATTTTCTTGTTTTTTCGTCCCTTACTTTGTCCAAGGTTTTGTGTATTGTCAGATAATACTCATCCACTTCCTTTTCCTTCAGCAGGTCGGAAAAGATTTTAATAGCCTCGTCTTTGTTTGAATCGTTTATAGTGCTTCCAATTCGTTCAAGGGCTTGAAGCTTGCTGAAACCCCAATTCTCGCTTTTAACCGCCCTAGCCATTCTGTTAAAATCCCTGTTTTTTAGAAGAATTTTCAAAGCGTTGTATTGAGCCTCGTCGCCTGACTGGTTTTCGAATATTATTTTGTCAAACTCTTTCCTGGCTGGCTTGGAGTTGAAGTTGTACAAGTTTCTTAGATTTTCAAATTCAGGGTTTTTACTCGCCTCTTCAATCAAATTTTTAAGCTTGTTGAATGGAAGTTCAAGCTGGCCTTCAACCGGCTTTTCCTTTAACCCAAGCCCAAGCTGCTCGGCTTCTCTTTCCTTCTTTGACTCTGGCTTTTCCGGTTTTTTAAAACCAGTTATCTTGAAGCCTCCTTTTGCTCTTTCAACAGGCTTTCCAAGTTCTTGTTTTAATGCCTTCAAGTGGTCTGAAATGTTTTTATTATACTCCAGCAGGCTTTCCATCATTTTGTTGTAGTTTTCCTGCTGTTCTGGCGGTTGTCCTACCTCCACCCCTTTGAACACAAATTTACCTCCGATGTTCTTTCCAACGTTCCCTATGCTTCCGTAGTTTTTTACGTTATATACTGTTCCACTGCCTTTTTTTCCTTGTTTCTCGCCTGGCTTTTTCGGTTTTGCTTGAGCTGCAAACTGTTCTTGCAGTGGTTGAGCAAACGCTTGCGTTGGCTTCAGAACTTGTTCAATCTTGTTCATGAAAAAGTCGCTCTTGTGCAGCTCATTGACAAAAGCTTTAGAAACATCATTGTAATTTTCTTTAAGCATGTCTTCTACTCTTTTTCCTCTAAATGATATAAGCTTATTACCTGTTAGCGATTCAACTATTTTATTAGGTTCATGTTTTTCGCGTAGGGCAAGTATTTTCTGAAGTTCAATTATTGTCTTATTATCTCTTGCGCTTAGAATTTCTGCTATTTTATCCGCATGCTCCTGAGTATAATGCCCGGATTTAACAAGCAGGTTTGAAAATAACTTTTTCTTGTAAGCAGAGTTTTTGGATGAAGCTATTCTATCCATTTCACCAATTACATCAAAAGATCTATTTACGTTTAAACCCCATATTTTTTTTCCTTTTGTTACATAATCCTGGCTTTGCTTCTGAATTTCATTTTTTTGCTTTTCCATTATGTAAAAGAGAAACATAGAAATTTAAAAACATTGCTTTTCAAACAAAATAAACTTGCAGAACAGGTATATCTTCAATTAGCAATGGTTTGGATTTTAGGTTTAAAACATTTGAAGCTAAATCAACACTTTTCTTTCCGACTATGTTTAGGGAGTGTTTTTGGGTGAAAGCCTCTTCAAGCCATTGTTTTATAACTTTTTCTTCAACTTCTTCACCATAGAATGAAGAGTGTTCATTTAAATTCAAGACGGTTTCTCCTTGTTTGAATTTTTTTCCAATGAGATTTTTATCGCAAACAGCTAGAATCTTGAAATGTTTTTTTGCAAAGAACATTTGTTTTTCAATCCTCAGCATTTGAATGTTGAAAAGATATAGTCGGCTAAAGAAAGATCGCTTATTGTTATATCAGGGGTTAGGAACGTTATTATAGCAACATACGGCGAGCCCAAGGGGTTCTTGCAGTCGAAATAAGCTTGCTTTCCGAAAACAGTCTCATTGTTGTAAGTGTAGGTGGTTGAATTAAAGGAAAAGTCGAAACTTAACTCGTAAAAAGAGTTGATTTTTCCAATCGCTTTGAGATTGCCCACCTGGCCTGGCAGCGAGTATAAAGCAGAATTGTATAAGTCGCTTGCAGTTCCGTTTAAGACATCAACGCTTAAAACTTCCGGGAACCATCCTGTAACTCCGGCGTATGCTAAAAATTGCGTGTTGTTGTCCACACTCAGAATGGTTGAATTTACGGTTCCAGCTATGTACCCTTTAGGGTATGAAACTGTAAACCCGTTTGTAAAGTCAGTGTAGTTTATCATTCTCTGCCCGAAAGTTGAATTGAAATTTGATACTTCATTGTTTATGGCGCTTGAGACATTATAGGACTGAATTCTTTGGGTCAACCCTAAAAAACCAAACAGAAAGTCAAACCCGCCGTTGAAAAGCCAGAACAATATAATAAAAAATAATAATACTCCAACAACAACAAAAAATCCCTTCCAAAAGTTTTTCATATCAAAATCACTTCTTTATTGGCACCGCAACCAGGTTTGATGGCGGAGCGGCAACCCCAAAGCCAGCCTCATTGCCTAAATCGCTCTCTCCGCTCAAAGAATTAACATCATTAGTGTTGACAAATCCTGACACAAATCCTGAAGGCAGGTTTGAAATCGGCGGTGTTTGAGTGGCGAAAATAGAGTTGAATATACCGCTTAAATCCAAGTTTTGGTTGTTGTCTGTTACTATCAGTATAAACTGATTGCTTGAAGGCACCCAACCTCTTATGCACAGCGAGTTTGAACTATTGCAGAAGTTTGTCAGGTAAACAACCTGATTTCCAAACTGCATTGAGTATATGGAAGCGTAGTTAGGCCAAAGATAGTAGTGTTGTATGTGATACACCACCAAATGGCTTGTTGCGGTTTGATTTAGAATCGCCTCAACAGGTTTTACATCCACTCCTGTTAAGGCTTGAACTCCCCCCTGCACTGCCAAGCAACCTAAAGCTCCTTTATACTTTTCAAAAAGAGACCCCACCCTTCCTTTTAAACCACTAGCCGCTGCAGGGGCCGCATCACTTAAACTTTCAACACTTCCAATACTTGCAGCATAGGTTTGTGGAATCAGGTCGGGATTAGCCTCTTGTAATACAGGTAAGAGTTCACGTTCACTGTCTATATTCGGTATAGAACCTAAATAGTTTCCAAACCTAGCCTGCATTGGCCCACTTAACCCAGCAGGAAGCCCATTTATACTATAATCTCTTATAACGTTGGAAGAAATTTCGTTTATATCTTGAGTTCCATAGATTTGCCTTAACTTTGAGAGCAGGTTACTTTGAGCATCCTCCTTTAAATAGCTCGCAAGATCAGACGTTGCAGTGAATTTAAAAGGTAGGTTATTGCTTTTTAAGTCAGTTATTAAATTGCCTGCGATTTCATTGGGTCCAATATTTCCATATTTTCCTTTCAGTGAACTCTTACCT
>JAMCXP010000006.1 GCA_023474775.1 Candidatus Martarchaeota archaeon | reverse complement strand
CGCAACAGAAAATCTCGTTCTCTACGCTTTCGTGTTCGCGGTGCTTGTCATAGTCTTGATAATTATTTACAGCAGTTATCCTGTAAAATGGTGCTCTTCAAACCAAAAGCAAGCCAGCGGCTTCTCCCAGTTTAAAATTCTTGATTTCATTCTAACAGGCTCTGATTCAAGCAACCCAAACCAGTTTTATTTGGTTTTGCAGCCGAAGACAAACTTTGTAGCCAACATTACAAGTGTAAAGCTTTCAATTGGAGGGGTTTTATGCGGAAATGCTTCAATCCCGTCAAATCTCAGCCTTTCAACTTCTAATTTAACCGTGTTAACTCTTGGAGGCAATTTGACTTCAAAATGCCAGCAGGTTGATGGAGGGTGTTACACCGCTTCTCTTGAAGTTGATTACAGCTTAAATGGAATCGGGCTTTCAGACAATGGAATTTTAAACGGAGTTTATGAGGGCATGCAGGCTTCTTTTGTCCAGCTTCCATGGTATGGCACCAATTATTCCAACGGTTCGGGATGGAGTTACCTGACCGAAGAGAATAACAATCCTATAGGCTCTTTTCAAGGCCAGTGCCCTGCGACACCTCCGTTATTTTCAAACAATTTTTCAATAATCAATTCAAGCAACACCTACTTGATTTGGACCATCCCTCCAGGGTGCAGCAACACGAATGTTTTAACAGGCAACGGCTTCAATTCAACTTACTGCAATCAAACTCTTGTTCAAAACAATGATGTTTCTTATCTTGCCCACGGCTGGCTATTCTCACAGGTTTACGTCAGTTCTATTTTCTCAAACCACACTCTTTACCTTGGCGGGGAGGGAACGTACAACAATTCAAACACGCTTGAGCCTAATTATATCTGCGTCAACGATAATTTTTACTTTTACGTAAACAACCAATTGATTTACAAGGGCGGCACTAGCGGAACCATAAACCAAAGTCTTTACAGAACTTGTTTGGGATGCAATTTAAGTGACGGGTGGTGCATTCCACCGGTGGCTTTGAGCAACACCACGGCTTTCAAATTCAACCAGAACAACCAAATCGCTGTTTTGCTTGAGGATTACTGCAACGGAGGAGGAGTTAAGATTTTCAACATGTTTTTCGCCTGATTTAATGCCCACTCCTCTTTTTCGTAAATCTCATGTGATTACAGAGAATTTTCAAAGCGCAAAAGTTTTAAATAAATCTTTTAAAGCAGTTTTTGACTTTTTATGCAGCTTGCGCTTTAAGTTGTTTTTGTAATTAAAGAACTACTGACATTCTCCAGCGTTAAAAATCGTTTATGAACTAACCCCCTCTTTGCACAAAGTAGTTAAAAACAAACACTTTAAGTGCAAAACTGCTTTAAAGGAAAGTGTTTTAAAATTTTCTTTTTAAATTCTTATCAAGGCTTTTATCAGAAGGGATTGGAAGCTCAAAGGAGGCGATGATGAATGAAAACAAAGATAGTACAGTTAGAACTAAAAGACAGAGACAAACTCTCAAAACAAGTGGACGAAGCAGCACAGATAATCAAAAAAGGAGGCATTGTAGCGATGCCAAGCGAAACCTGCTATGCACTGGCGGTTGACGCAAGCAACAAAGAAGCAGTTGAAAACCTCTTTAAAATCAAAGAAAGACCTAAAGACAAGCCTGTTCCAGTGGTCGCGGCCGACGTTAGAATGATAAAAGACTACGCGATTTTAAATGAAATCGGGGAGAATATAGTGAAGAACTTCATGCCCGGCCCGGTTACAATAGTACTGGATAAGAAGGCAACAACGCCTGATATCCTTTCAATTGACGGCGTTGCCATAAGAATTGCAGGTCATCCTTTTGCAAGGTATGTTTCTCAAGAAAGCGAACTGCCTTTAACAGCTACAAGCGCGAATATTTCAGGCGAGGACCCTATCTACAATTCAGACGCACTTGTGAGGAATTTCTCAGGAAAGGTAGACATGATAGTACTTTCAGGCAACCTTCCGCCAATAATCCCTTCAACAATGGTTGATGTTAGAAAAAATCCTCCGGTTCTTTTAAGACAGGGACCTGTTTCGTTTTCTGAGATAATTTATCAGCTGAAAAGAGCTGGTTTTGTAAAATAGGCGGTTATTTTGAAGCTTGTCGGAGAGGGCGCTGAAGCTAGAATATACGAGTCAAAACTTTGGGGAGAGAAGGTGTTGATTAAAAAGAGAATCAAAAAAAACTACAGGGTAAAAGAGCTTGACGATAAAATAAGAAGAGAGAGGACTAAAAAAGAGGCCAGGATACTTTCAAGCTTATTTATTTCAGGCGTCAATTGCCCGGAGCTTAGATTCTGCGATCCTGACGATTTTTCTATTTTTTTCACTTTTATCAATGGAAGGCTTGCAAGAAGCTTAAAGCTCGAAAAAGATTTTTTTAAAAAAACAGGAAAACAATTGGCTTTGATGCATGAAAGCGGAGTAGTGCACGGCGATTTCACCACTTCTAATCTCATTGTTTCAAAAGGAAATGTTTACGTCATAGACTTCGGCCTGAGCGAGTTTTCAAGCGTTCTTGAAGAGCAGGCTACTGATCTTCTTCTTTTCAAGAAGAGCGTTGATGCCAAGGGTTTTAAGGCGTTCGCTGGCGCGTACTCTAAAATTAAAAAAAACGCTTCAAGCGTCGTTAAAAAAATGAACGAAATCGAAAAAAGAGGAAGGTACGTTGCAAGGAAAATGGTTTAGAGCTTGCCTTCCCTTCTCTTTGTCTTTCTCTTCATTCTTCTTCTTCTTTTTCTAATCCACTTCCAGCGCATCTGGCCCTTCTTCTTCCATTTTCTAGGTCTGGATCCCACTTAATAAATCACTTTTTTTGAAAATATTTTTTTTAAAAAACTTCAATTGATTGATTTAAACAATAATCAAATTGAATTCGTGCTTGTAAATTAAAGTATTAAGTTTTTTAACCTTATCGCCGGTTTTTGAACAACGAATCAAAATCAAAGCCTATTTAAAAACATCATCACAAAAGGGTTTTTTCTTTAAATTGTAAAAAAAACACCTGCAATAAATAACGTTTAATCGTAGTTAAATACGATTTAAATGCGCAAACTACAAATATTAGAATATAAATTCTTAAAAGCATGAGCACTAAAGAACTTGAAAATAAAATAAAGATAGTGGCAAAAAAAGACGCTATAGATATTCTTTATTCTTTGAAAGACTCTTCAAAATCGTTCACGCAGATTTCCGGTAATATGGACGCGAAGTCAAAAAGGCTTAAAGAGCTGATAAAACACTCGCTTGTCAAAACGCTTGTTATGGATGGAAAGAGAAAAAGAGTGGGTTACTCTATAACAGAAAAAGGAATAATGATTCTAAGCGATGTCGAGAATCTTGGCAAACATTTAGACTAAAAGCCACCTCGCACCTGTAAGGACTATAGAATAACTTTGCCGTTTGATATTATTTTAACCTCAAAGCCTTTCGCGCATTTCTTCCTGGCTTTTTCTATTGCTTTCCCATAATAAGGATAAATCTCAGAAAGTCTGGAAGTTGAATTGCCGTCTAATATTTTCGGGTCAACATACCTGAATTTTGCTTTTAGAATTATTCCCTTGTGTGAATCAATCACCGCGTAGTTTTTTTCACGCAACATTTTGAGAAGATTTTTTGCAAAATCGTCTTTTGAGCTTTCTATTTTTTTTATCAAATCATAATCCACTCCGTAGATAACATCTTTTCTTGATATTATTTTATTGTCTAGAGCGCTTTTAAGTGCTGTAGTAAGCATCTTCACATTTACCATGTCCTGCTTGGAGGAGTAGAATTTTGTTTGAAGATAAATATATTTTTTTGCGTAAAGCAGCGCTTGTTTTTTGGAGTTGAATACAAACTCGCCTTTGTGAATTGTTAAATGATTCATAATTGAACTGATTTTGAAATTCAGGTGATGCAAATCCCTGAGTGAATAGTCAAGCCTGTCCGCGCACAGGTCGGGCGCTTCTGTTTCAAGCAATTTAAAAAATTCAGGATTTCCTATTCTCTCTGGTTTAAACCCGTGTTTTTTTAATATCATTTTTATCTCCATGCGGTTCACTCGTTTAAGTTGAAGCGAGTCTTGAAGGCCCTGAACTTCGTAATCTAAAAAAACACGGGTTTAAACCAGAGAGAAGGCAGTGTGTGAAATGTCGTGAAGAAGGCCGGCAGCCTGCTCTTCAACGCCGGCCATGAATTTTCTCAATAAAAGCATGACGCCTACAGAGTGTTCGAATCTTGAATAGTAAAGCCTAATACCTTTGTGCTTTAACGTTCCCTGGTGTGAAATTTTTTTTAGTCTCTGCACTGGCTTTGATTTTAAAAGTTCAATAAGAACCGGTTCGTCTACGCTGAAAACACCGTAAATGCTTTTGATTTTCATTTTTCTTTTCACATTATTACTAGAGTAGTTTCTTCTCCTTAAAACTAAAATAACCGTCCCCTATTATTACATGGTCTATCAGGTGTATTCCAACTATGCTGCAGGCTTTCAAAAGCGTTGTCGTGGCTTTTATGTCTTCAAGACTAGGTGTTGGATCCCCGGACGGGTGATTGTGAGCGATTATAACTCCAACCGCGTTGGTGTTTATGGCGTTTTTTATTATTTCTCTCGGATTGATTAAGCTTACTGTCAGCGTTCCAGTCGAAATGGTTTTTATTGTCAGTATCTTGTTTCTTGAGTTAAGGTAGATTCCTCTTGTTTGCTCGGTTTCAAGTGTTTTCATATCTTCAAGCGCTTGGAACGCTTCCCCAGCGTTGTTTATAAATCCATTGTTATTTTTTTTTATTCTGGCGTTTAGTTCAAAAGCAGTCAGGATTCTCGCTGCCTTCATTTTCTTGACTCCCTTTATCTTTTCAAGTTGCTCAATTGAAGTATTTTGAAGTTTTTCAAGAGGATATTCCGACAAAATTTCAGCGGACAATTCAAGAACGTTTGAGTTTTTTGTTCCGCTGTTCAACAAAACAGCCAAAAGCTCAACAGTGCTCAGCGCTTTCACACCGTGTTTTTCGATTCTTTCAACCGGCCTGTCGCTTTCAGAAATTGATTTTAGCTTCATTTTTCATCTTTTCGTACTGTTCAACGCTTTTAATTCCCTTGTTCCATAATCTTCTCGCCCTCACTCTTCCAACCCCTCTTATGGAACAAAGATCAATTAATTCTTCCTTCACTCCGTATTTCATTCTCACCGCCAATCTTCTCGCCTGCCTGACCATGCCGGTTTTGTTTTGAATGAAGGAAAGCTCTGCAAGGCAGTAGAAAAGCCATTCTGCTATTCTTGTTGAAGAGAAAACGTTTCCAGGAGCGAAGTCGAATTCTTCAAGAAGCAATTTTTCAGAGTACTCGTTGATCCAAGCGTTTAATGCCCTTGAGGTTTTGTATTTTTCAACACTGTAGACATCTTCAGGGAAGAAGCTCCACGCTTCCTCAAGGCTCTCGCCCTTTTTTGAGTATAAAAGAGGCATTAAGCCGGAATTTACAATTAATATTATATAATCAAACAAGCCTCCCCCGTCAAAGTCAAGGAACTTCCTTGCGGTCAGAGGGTCGAGGTAGAGCTCGCTCGCCCTTTTTCCAAGTTTCGTTGCTTTGAAGTTCTCAGTGACGAAACCCCAGAGTTGAAGAAGATTGACAACATTTTCTATTTTTCTTTTTATTCCTTCTATATCACCATAGTTTACAGCATAAAAAGTGTTTTCAAAGAAATCGTTCAATTCATAAAGGCTTTTGGCATCCCCTGATGCTATCAAAGACAGAACATGGGTTCTCAACGCTTTTTCAGATGAGAGTTTGGAAAAAATGTTTTCCAGCTTCCCGCTTAAATATTTTGATTCGACAATGTTCTTGTCTTTTTCAGAGCACATTATCACAACTCTTCCTTCCTTGTCGTACTGTGGCCTTCCAGCCCTGCCGCTCATCTGCGACACTTCCAAAGATGGGATGAAGCTAGAACCCATGCCGTTGAATCTTCTTATTTCCTTTACAATCACCCAGCTTGCAGGGTAGTCTATTCCCATTGCAAGAGTCGTTGTGCAGGCAATTACTCTAAGGCATCTTTTCTCTTTGAACCCCTGTTCTATGAGTTTCAGTTTTTTTCTTTCAAGACCTGCATGATGAAAAGCCACTCCTTTCTTCAAAGATTCTGATATTTTTCTGCACTGAGATGTAGGGGTGGGAAGCGTTTTAAGCGATTTTTCAGACAATTCCAGACATTCAAGCTTATCCTGCTCGGTGAGAAAAGCATTGATATTCAATTTTTGAGCCACGCTTTCAGCGTTTTTTCTAGATGAAACGAAAACAAGAATTTGGTTTTTTGGGTTTAGACGCAGAATGTTTGCCACCAAATCCTCCACGTCATCATATCTTATAACCCCATCATGAAACACCGCCTCGCCTTCAACGCCAATTGTTTTCAGTATATTTTTAACGCTGTAATCGCTTTCAAACAACTCGCCGTCAATCCAGCTGGCTATTTCAACACCGTTAGGTATAGTGGCGCTTAAAGCCAGTATTTTGCAACCGCTTCTCTTTAATTTAGTGACGACCATTTCAAGCGCGGACCCTCGCTCTTCATCATCTATCAAGTGCACTTCATCGACAACAATAAGGCCTATTGTCTTTGTTTGAATCCCGTGCCTTAGGAGAGAATCCATTTTCTCGCTTGTCACTATCAAAACATCATAGGCCTGAACCGTGAAAGGAGAGGAATCATAATCGCCCGTGCTTATCCCAACGGTCATTCCAAACAAAGCTAGTTTTTCTGAAAAACTCTTGAATTTTTCCTCTGCAAGGGCTTTAAGCGGGACTATATAGACTGATTTTTTTTTCTCTTCAAGGAAATTTTTAATCATCGCCACTTCAGCGAGAAGCGTTTTTCCAGAGGCAGTGGGAGAGCTCACCACTACTCTCGGCTTTTCGTGAAAATTTCCTTCGAAAAAACTCTTCTGCATTGTATTCGGGGCAACGTTTAACTTTTCAATTATGTATTCAAGCATGTACAAGCTTTGAAATTATTGAATTTAAAAGCTTAACCACACCCCATTTCCAGCGTTTCCAGCGTTAAAAATATAAACAAACGGTCAATAAAACAACAAAGAAATTTTGCCGCAATGCTTTTTTTTAAACGAAAAAAATAAAAGCGTTTAATTTATTAAATCTTATCAAGCAGTCGTGGTCTAGCGGTATGATTCCAACCTTTTAAAGGGAGTAAGCCTTCCAAGCTGGATGTCCGGGTTCGACTCCCGGCGACTGCAATTTTTATATTATTGTTTTCTTTACTTGCTTTTTGTCGTATATCTTGCTCTTGCTTATCAGATTTTCAATGTGGCTTTCCTCTAAATTTAAGAGCGTTCTTGCGAGTTCCAATCCGCCTATTATTTCAGGAACAACTATAAGTTCAGCTCCGGCCCTGTGGAGCTTGTTTATGGCGCCTTCTGTGAACGCTCTTGTTGAAATCGTAATGTTCGGATTAAGTTCCTTGGCAGTCAGTGTCATGAAAACATTGTTTGAATCGGTTCCCAAAGAGGCTATAAATCCTTTTGCCTTTTCAATTCCCGCTTTTCTTAAAATTTCAGATTCCAAAGCATCGCCTTCTATAGCCTTGATTCCCTGAACGCTGAGCTTTTCCACTATTTTAGGGTTTAAGTCTATTACAACGTATGAAACACCCTGGTTTTGAAACACCTCGGCGACTGTTTTTCCAAGAGACCCGTACCCCGCTATGATGTAGTGGTCCTTCATTTTTCATTATTTCAGATTCCATTCTTTTTTTACCACCTTCCATGAACGCCTGCAGCGCCATAGTGGCTATGAAAGCCAAAGCGCCCCACGTTCCTATTATCGTGGTCAGGCTTGATATTTTTGTTAAAACCCCATAACCATTATCGCAGTGCGCGAATGTCAAATCGCATAGAGTATTGTACACTGCATTATAAAAAGAGTAGTGCTCTTCAAGTATGAAGGTTAGAGTGGCGAATAGCACCAAGTCGACAAGCGCTATCACAAGGATTACTTTCCTGTCTGCGAGTTTCAGCTTGAGTTTTTTCCAGTTCATTTTCCAGTTCATTTTAAGTTCCATTGGATAGCCCCGAGCGGATTCGAACCGCTGTCAACAGGTCCAGAGCCTGCTATCCTTAGCTTCTTTTCGATTTAGCCGCTAGACGACGGGGCTTTCTGCTTTTTCTTATCTTCTTGTTGGTTTTTAATATTTTTCATTAGTTGAGCTTTACACCTAAAGTGTTTGTTTTAAGCCCATGGAAAGTGTTTTAAATATTAAAAACTTTTTTATACTTATGAAATTCTCTATTTTCTACTCAGGCAAGGAGGGGTTTATAAGCTTCGAAGAGGACGACGTGAGGGTTTTTATCAATGAAAAAAATCATGTTTTCAAGAAAACCTCGGTTGATCATGTTTCGAAGATTTCAAGCCTTCCTTTGGACAGGGTGAGCGCATCGATTGTTTTTTACGACATGTTCGGAGAGAGGAACGAGTTGAATTTCGACATTCACAGCAACGACTTCAAAAGCTTGGAGAAAAAACTGCTGTAAATTTAAAGGGGTTTGAAATGTTAAAGCGTTTGATGATTCTTAGTATTATAGCGGTTTTGGTCTCTTCAGCCAGTTTTTCAATCAGGGCGCCTGCAGTCGACTCTTCTGGAAACGGAGTTATTTCAATTATAAACGTTAAAGTTGTAAATGGAAACGGGATGGTTTTCACTGACATTGGAAGCTCTCTTGTAAATACCGACACCGAAAATTCAATGAAGACTGCCGCTCAAGTTGGCGCTGGTTTCGCAGGAGTTGATTTTAGCAATTACAATTATTATTTCAGTGTTTACGCAAACGCTTCTGAGATTGACGGGCCTTCGGCAGGCCTTGCTTTCACTCTTGGAGTGATACAGGATTTTTTTGCGATTGAGAATAGTTCAAAAGCTTTCAGAAGCGATTTCACTGTTACTGGAACAATCAACAGTGATGGTAGCGTTGGAGTTGTGGGAGGAGTCAGTGATAAGATAATCGCTGCTGGCGGAAAGGTCAATTTAATGCTCATTCCTTCTGGTCAGAGCCTTCTTGACGGGGTTGACTACGCTGCTCTTGGAAGCGGTTTAAGCAAGCCTGTTCAGGTGGTTGAAGTTGCCAATGTCAGCCAGGCGGTGAATTTTCTTTTAACCCCCACAAATAGCGTTTTGAAGGGCGTGCCTTCACATACTTTAACTGTCTTAAACCCCATTCCTTTCAATTATTCCAATTCAACTCTTCCAATGAAGCAGGTTGCTCTTCTTCAGATTCAAAGCGCTGAAAAAGATTTAAGCCTGCTACTTGCTTTAAACAATTCAAACAAAGCGAATATTGCGGTTATAAACCAGACTTTGCTTCAGGCAGTCAATTACACCAATGAAGGCTATTTCTACACCGCGGCAAACACCGCTTTTCTAGTTGAAAACAACATAGACTCGCTGCTTTTAGGCAATGTGAGCTCTTTTGATTTTCAAAAAATGCTCGCTGGACTTTTGAGCAACATGAGCGGTTTTAACTTTACTTCAATGAACTCAAACAATTTTGAGTGGGTCGCAGGGGCAGAGTTGAGATATTTCTGGGCTTTAGAGGAGTTGAATCAAATCAACAGTTCATTTTCTGTTTTGCCAACTCCCTCTTATTTTACAAGCGATTTTGTCACAGCCAAAAACTGGTTTGAAGCCGCCGTAGACTTGAACAACCTGGCTTCTGGAATTTCAGGTTCAAGCGTTAATGATTTTAACGCAAGAAATTACGCCTTAAAAGTTTTGAACGAGAGCTCTGCTTTTGAAAATTCAAGCAGCGACTCTTTTTTTCATTACACCAGCGCTTTGGCAGAATTCAACGCTGGAGATTACGCAGCCTCGAGCATGGACTCTATGTTTGTTTTTGCTTATTCCAACAACAGCTTGAACTTCACCTCTTTCTACCCGAGCGTTTGGGCCGAGGTTTACCAAGCCCAGGGTTTTTACAATGAACAATTCTACAATTTCACAAAGAGTCAGAGCAGCGAGAGCAACTACGTTTTTCTTAAATTACTGTCAAATCTTTTAAGTGGGAACGCGGGAATGATTGTTCAAGGCTTTTCAACACCCCTGCAAATAAATGAAAATCAAACGGTTTCAAATAAAACAAACAACGCCATTCAAGTTCAAGCAATAGCTTCGTACACTCCTTTTGTTTCTTTTAATTACATGTGGATTGGGGTGGCTGCAATAATATTAATTCTTATTTTTATGGTGGTTTTGATTTTATCATCCTCTAGAACAGAAAGAAAACCAGAAGAAATAATAGACAAGTTCGACGTCGCCCTGGCGGAGGGAAGGATAAGCGAGAAGACACACGAAAAGCTTGTTAAAAAATGGAAGGAAAAAATAACTAAAAAAGAAGAATTCAAGTTCAAGCGAAAGGGTTAAAAACTTTAAACTTTTCAAATCTACTTCAAACCTAATTTATTTGGTTTAAAATTTAAAAAATATTATTTTAAAGGTGATTTTAGAAAATGGCAGAGAAACCTCACTTAAATTTGATTTTCACCGGTCACGTAGACCACGGAAAGTCCACTCTTGTGGGAAGAGTTTTGTATGAAAGCGGAGCTCTTTCTGAAAACGACTTGAGAAAATTAAGGGAAGAAGCTGAAAAGCTTGGAAAAGCCACTTTCGAGTTCGCCTATTCAATGGACCAGCTTAAGGAAGAGAGAGAAAGGGGAGTCACAATCGAGCTTGCTCACAAGGATTTCAACACTAAAAAGTATTATTTCACTATTATAGACGCTCCAGGGCACAAGGATTTTGTAAAAAATATGATTACAGGAGCGAGTCAGGCTGACGCCGCGGTGTTGGTGTGCAGCGCTAAGGAGGGAATTCAAGAACAGACCATAGAGCACGCCTTCCTTCTCAAGGTTTTGGGGGTAAAGCAGTTCATTTTCGCCATAAACAAAATGGACATGGTAAACTATGACAAGAACAGGTTTGAAGAAGTAAAAAAAGATTTGTCAGCCAAGCTCAAACCAATGGGTTATGCTGTTGACAAGATTCCATTCATTCCTGTAAGCGCTTACGTCGGGGATAACGTAACAAAGAAAAGCGAGAAGCTGGCTTGGTATACCGGTCCGACACTTCTTGAAGCGTTTGACATGCTTGAAGTTCCTGCGCTTCCCATTGACAAGCCCTTAAGACTTCCAATTCAGGATGTTTTAACGGTCACCGGTCAGGGTACTGTTCCAGTTGGAAGGGTGGAAAGCGGTGTTTTAAAGCCAAACGATAACATTTTAATAATGCCTGAAGGGATAACGGCTGAGGTTAAAAGTATTGAAATGCACCATCAGTCTCTTGAAAAAGCAATTCCAGGGGATAATATTGGTTTTGTAGTCAAAGGAGTTGATAAAAAAGCGTTGAAAAGAGGAAGCGTGGTTGGAAGCGTTTCAAATCCTCCAAAGGTTTGTGACGAATTCACGGCGCAGATGGTCGTTCTTCAGCACCCTACTGCAATTGGAAAGAATTACACTCCTGTTTTTCACATTCACACCGCGCAAGTGGCGTGCACCATCATAGAACTGGTGGAGAAAAGAGACCCAAGGACAGGAGCGACGCTTCAGAAAAATCCTGATTTTATCAAGACAGGAGACGTTGCGATTGTTAGAGTAAAGCCAACAAGGCCTGTCGTGGTTGAAAAGTACTCTGAATTCCCAGCGCTGGGAAGATTCGCAGTCAGAGACTCTGGAAAGACAGTGGCCGCTGGAATTGTTTTGGAAGTGAAGGAAAAGAAATGAGCAAAGCGAGAATCAAACTGGCAAGCAAGAGCAAGGAGAATTTGAACAGCGTGTGCTCTGAAATTAAGAGCATAGCTCAGAAAAGCGGTGTTGAAATGCACGGGCCTATTCCCCTTCCCACAAAGCACTTTTTGATTTCAACAAGGAAAACCCCTTGCGGTGACGGAAGCGACACCTATGAAAAATGGGATTTAAGGGTTTACAAGCGCCTGATAGAGTTGAGCGTAAGCGATGAGAAGGTATTGTATGAAATCATGAAATTAAGGTTTCCAAGCGACGTTCAAGTTCAAATGAACTTAAACGCTTAATCTCAAAGGTTTTTTCTCTAATTTTTTTATTGTTTTTTCAAGGTAGTCTGCAAACTCTCTAATTAAGATTGACCTGATTTGAGCCTTTTAATGCAAAGTCATACAGGTTAGCCTCGTCTATTTTTTCATTCAGCATGGCCTTAACGAGCTTTGCGCTTTAAGTTGTTGTGCTTAAAGGTTGAAGTGTATCGACTGAGTGGATTGGCTCAACCACGCTTTTGGTTTCACTGCGTTCCACTACCATAGCTTCACTTACACCACCGTCAGGCTTAAGCTTTAAGCCTCTAGCCCTAATGTTCATGGAAGCGTTCACATCCCGGTCCATTTCATTAGAACAACTCGCACAACACCATCCTGCCAGCGCATTCGGTTACTCTCGAACCACATACCGCACACAAATTGCTAGTGTTTCTAGCATCAACATAACCCACAGGCAAGCCAAGCCAGTTAGCCTTGTACTGAGTGAACAAGGCTATCTTGCTGAAACTCCAACCATTCAACTTCGCCCTGTACTTCTTTCCCTGACCATTGCCTTTCTTATACAATTTTCTTATCCCTTTAATGTTCTCGAAAACAATTTTAGATTTATCTTTAAAAGCTTCTTCAACCAACTTTTTAGAAGCGACGTGCAACGCTTGGTTTTCTTTTCTTTTCTGTTTTAAACCATATTTTCCGAAAACTTTTCTTCTAACCCTAACATCGTTTCTCTTAAAATGACTTTTAACCTTCCTGTAAACGTTTTTCATTTCAGTTATCTTTTTGAAATCATAAACATTGATTTTTTGATTGGAAGCGGTTGTAATGTTGCTTAAATTCCTGTCCACGCCAATAACATCAACTGTTTTTATAAACTCGACTTCTTTAGAATATGAGATTGAAAGGGATTTACTTTTTAAAATCAACTCTCCAATCTTAACGCCATTCAACTTTTTAAGAGTGTAACTGTTTAAAGGAATTTCAATAAAACTCTTGCTGGTTAAGTGCATTTTTAGTTTTTTATCCTCTATTTTGAAAGCTTGATTTCCCAGAATGATAAAATCTTTCCTCACAAAAGGTTTTTCAATTGTTTTTCCTTTCTTTAATGCTTTCCTAACCGCGCTCCTATAATTTTTCAGGATTCCACTAGCCCTTTCAATAGCACCTAAAACATACCATGAGTGCAAGCCTTCCCTGGCGTCGCCTAAAGTTTTATAAACCTCTCTGCTTAAACCATTTCTGGAAGTTATGTTTTTTTCAACTCCAATTTTAATGCAGTAATTAGTCATTCTCCTAAAATTTGAAAACAAAACACTCAAATCCTCCTTTAAACAATAAGGTTGAATAACCGCTTTAACAACTCTCATAAAATAAAAACACTCTAAACCAGTTTATTAATCTTCGCACCCCCCATTTCCAACGTTTCCGGCGTTGTTTCATCCGACCGCCTAAAGGCAGCAGATTTCACAAGCCAAAGCTATTAAATTTCTGTCAAAAAAGCTAAGCTCAGCTTATTGGAAGAGTCAAAGAGAAAAATAGAATAACCAACATTATAAATGCGATTATTTGAGCGTAAGGATAAAAAAAACTGTATTTTGGTTTTATCTTATTCTTTTCCTTCAGGTATATCAAAGCGAGGTTTAGAGTAGCGTAAAATAAAATAAGAACCATTGACGCGAGTCTTATTATGGTATTTAATTTTACAGCAAATGACAGAACGGCGATGACAGTGCTTATGAGCAGTATAGCATTAGACGGCACTCCTGAATTGTTGAGTTTTGAAAGTGCTTTTATTTTTTTAGACATTGAGTATAGTATTCTGGAAGCTCCGTTTATCAAAGTCAAAGCCACGCTTAGAGTGGCTAGAAGAGCGCCCAGTATTATAATGCTTGAAATTGTCTTGTTTTGAATCGCTGTGGCTAGCGGCGTGAGAGTGGCTGAAAGTTGAAGAGGAGTGGCCAGCCTAAGAGAGGCTTGGGCGATTAAAAGGTAGATTATTACAACCGCGGCAACGCCCAATACAACCGCTTTTGGAATTGTTTTTTCAGGGTTTTTGACTTCTTCCGAAAGTTCGCTTATCTTTCCAAAGCCTGAAAAGGCGAAGAACATCAGTCCGGCGCCAGCTAGAATTCCAATTGAATTGACTGTTTGAGCGGGCTGTTCAATAGGTTTTGACGTGAAAGCGTAGAAAACGAAAAGCAGTAAAGCGAGTATTTTAAGAGAGGTTATTATATTATTTAAGAGCGCTGATTTTTTAACTCCTGAAATACTTATCAAAGCAAGAAAGAGTAGAGCTATCAGTGATATGAATGGAATTGGCTGAATTAGATTAAAATAAGCAGAGAATCCAAGCATGACCGTCGCAGCCGCGAGAATATCAGCTATGATCCACCCGGTTCCCACTATAAAGCCAAGCTTGTTAGAGACTTTTTTTGAAAAAGCATACTCTCCACCTTCCTCTGGAATGCCGCTTGAAAGCTCAGCGTAGGTCAGCGCAGTTAAAATTGATGTTATTCCTGTTATTAAAATGGAAAAAAGAAGCCCTGTTCCGGCTCTGGCCGCAGTGAATCCTATTATAACGAAGATTCCCGCTCCTATAATACCTCCTAATTCGAAAAGTGTTGAATCTAAAAGGTTCAGGCTTCTTTTGAGTTTCATTTCAAATATTCAACAATGTTGCGGTGGGTGAAAGCGTCGGCTTTAAGCGCAATAGCTATTTTAGCCGCTATTTTTCTAGCCCTCCTGCCTCTTTCTTTCGGGGCCGACCCGCTGACAAAGGCGTTTTGGAATATCAAACCATGCTTTGGCGGTTTTGAATTGGTTTTAAGGTGCTTGAAAAGGGCCTTCTCGGCTCCCAAAACCTGAATTGTGCTGGCAGGCATTTTAGCGAGTTTTTCAAGATCTCCTACTTTTGCAAGCAGCTTGCTTGCAACTCCTGCGCCTGCTATTTGAGTAGTGTTAGGCATAACCTTCTCGCAGGTTTTTTCTATGTACTCTTCCATTTCCTTTATCGTTTCATCTATTGTCTTTGCTTGACTTGATAATTTTTGAAGCGCTTCAGCATCATCCTTTTGAAGTTTCGCTCCAAAACTGTTCCTTGCTTTTAGCATCAGCTCCGCTGCTTTTTTATCTCCCACAATGGTTGAAAGTTTCTTTTCGTCAAAATTTTCCTTTACTGAGAAAGCCGATATTATTTCAATCAACTTGTCATCAAACACTATTATTTCTGGAAAATTGATGTTGAACCATTCTTTTATTCTTTGGAGAAGCAGGTTTTTGGCTTTTTCAAGATCTTCAACGCTTCTAACCGCTTGTATAAGTGAGTATTCTTCTTTTGAATATTCTTTTTTCAACTCCTGCTTTGCTTTTTTTATAGCTTCTTCTCTTGTTATCATGTTTAATCTTCTATTTTGGAACGTTTTTAATTCTTTTGTTTTTTTTCCTTGCGTGCAGTTAAAATCCAATTAAGAGGTATAAAATAAATTTTTGGCGGTTTTTTTCACTTGTTTTTCAGCATTTTGATAAGCTCTTCGTTTGCCCATCTGTTAACCAGATAGTTTGAGTGGTTGCTCCGTATATTTTCTAAATATTCTTTTGCTTCATTCCTGAACTTTTCTTTGACGCCGATTTTTCCAATCTCAATTATTTTGTTTTGAGTGATCTCTTCAAGTTCCCTGGTTAAGTGCGAAATTTGACTTGGGTGTTTCATTACTTCCCTGCGAAGCTCTGAAAGCCTTTTAAGTTCCTTTCCGTTTTTTTCATCTTTTACAAGCTCTTCGTAGGCCTGCGCCGCAGTATCGCCTGAATCGCGATTCGTGTTTTCCAGGGCAATATTTTTAAAGCCTTCAATGATCGTTTTCTTAACGCTTTCGTGGCGCGTGTTTTTTGAAACCCTCCTTAGCAAGTTAATCATTCCTATTTTTGGATTTTCATTTTCAATCTTTAGAGTGTTTTCAATCATGTTTTTGATTTTTTCAACCTGTTCTTCTTCAGGTGTTTTATAGAAATCGTTTTTCTTGTCGTCTAAACCGCTTTTTATCTTTTCATAATCTTCTTCGGATATTTTATCAAGTGGCTTTTCTTCCTTTTCTATTGGAAATTGATCCTCTAGAGCGTTATTTCTTACAATAGGTTTTTTTAAAAACTCATAGATTTCTTCTCTTACAAGCGGGTTGGTTCTTGCGATTCTTTCAAGAGTTTGAACTTTCTCTTTTGTTAGATTAGGATCGCTCTTTATTTTTTCCACTATTTTTTTTGTTATTTCAAGCTGCTGCTTTTCTTCCTTTTCGCTGTTTTTTTCAAACATACTAAAGCTAAGAACAGTCAAAGCTTTTAAACTTTATTCATATTAAAAAATTGATTTAAAGAAGCATGTCAATAGCGTTTAAAATGGATTTAATAAATTGAATGTTTTAATTCTTTTTTTGAAAAGCCCCTTTAAAAGATTCTTCTTTTTTGAACATTTTATTGTATCTTGATTCAATTGCCTTTTTGTATTCGGCGGCATTTCTTCTAATGGCGGGGCTGTTGAAATCATGTTTGGGCGCGGTCTCTGCCTTTAGTTTTCAGGGCAGCGGGATATGATTATCGAATGAAGATTATTGATTTTTTTTCAGTTGTATTTTTTTCTTGATCCTTTATAAAACAGTGCTTGGTAAAGAAGAGTTTTAAAAAAAAATTAAATAATAAGGAGATTATATTATTTTTCCTTTATTTCCAGAAAGCAGGGACATTGCTTTCACTGCTTTCTTGACATCGTTAAAATCAGGAATGCCGTTGTTTTGAAGTGTGTTGACTGCTTTTGAGCTGAACTTTCCACCCATGAAAACACATATTATTGGTTTTTTGAATTTTTTGAACGCTTCTATGACAACTTCAGCGTCGGCTACAGGCTGAGTCATTGTCTGTATTGTTTGGATGACGAACAATCCTGAAATATAGTTTTCTTGCAGGAGGGTGGTTATAGCCGCATTGAAGGTTGCTGGCAGCGCGTCTCCTACAATGTCAAGCGGGTTTCTTCTTGAATACACTGGGCTCATTAGTTTAGTTGAGTCGAGTTTTTTGAGAGTTTCGTTTTTAAATTCTACCAATTTGATATTGTAGCGCTCGCAATAATCAGCGCATAACACTCCTCCTGCTCCGCTGTTTGTAACCACCGCCACTGCATTTTCTTTAAGCATCGGCTGTTCGCTTAAAACCTTTGCAAAATCGAATAAGTCTTCTACGCTGTCTGCAAGAATCCCTCCACTTTGAATAACCGCGGTTTCAAAAACCCTCGTGTTACCTCCAAGCGAGGCGGTGTGGCTTCCGGCCGCCCTGCTTCCGTTTTCTGTTCTTCCTCCTTTTAATATTATCACAGGCTTTTTCTTTATTTC
>JAMCXP010000025.1 GCA_023474775.1 Candidatus Martarchaeota archaeon | reverse complement strand
TTTTCTTGATTATCAACTTTTCATGTTCAAAAGGACCTTTAAGCCCTGAAAAATAAGTGAAGTTAGGATCCCTGCTCTCGGTGTTTATTATCAAAATGCAGTCTAAACCGCTGGAAGCCTCAAAAGTTTTTATTAGTTTTTCACTTAACTCTGAATTCAAAATTCCTTTCATCTCAACAACGCGGAGATGGTTGAAATTGCAAAACCAATCACGCCCACAACCGCGATTCCAAGAGCAGTGACCAAAGCCATCCTTCTAAACTCTTCCTGCTTCGGCTTGTGTGTTATGTTCAAAACTCTGGAGCTTTGCTGTATAAAACCATTCAAATCAAAATTCATTTTATATAATCACTTTAAATAAAATCCAATTCAAGCTCTTCTTTATTCTCATCCTTTTTAGGCTTTTCAATCTGAGTTATGCCCGTAAGAACAGCCAACACTTTAACCTCTCCTTTCTCAAAACTATCGTCTATGGTGGCACCCCAAATCAAGTGCGCTTCACTGTTTATCCTAGAAGCAATCAAAGAAACCGCCGACTGAGCCTCGCCCAAAGTCAAATCCTGACCCCCGCTGATGTTAACCAAAGCCCTTGAAACATTGCTGAAGTCCAAATCAAGAAGAGGCGATTCAAGCGCTTTCTCAGCAGCTCTAACTGCCCTGTCCTTGGTTTCATCATTTGAAATCTCCCCGATCCCAATCATCGCATTACCGCCCTTCTCCAAAACAGTTCTAACGTCTGCAAAATCAAGATTAACCAAACCCGGCTTAATTATAAGCTCGCTTATGCCCTTAACAGCGTTTGAAAGTACACTGTCCGCTATCTTAAAAGCAGCCGCCAACGGCAAGTCAGGAACATAATCTAAAAGTCTTTCATTAGGAACCATTATCAGCGTATCAACTTTATCCTCAAGCTTGGAAATGCCAGAAAGAGCATTCTCCATCCTCTTCTTGCCTTCAGCATTAAAGGGAGTAGTTACAATAGCCACGCACAACGCCCCAGCCTCCTTAACCGCCTTGGCTATAACCGGAAGGCTTCCTGTCCCTGTTCCGCCGCCCATTCCAGCAGTCAAAAAAACCAAGTCAAAACCAGAAATCATCTCCCTAATCTCGTTTTCAGTCTCCTGAGCGGCCGCTTCGCCCACAGAAGGATTGCTGCCCGCTCCAAGGCCCTTTGTTTTCTTCTTGCCTAAAATAATTTTCCTGTTCGCCTTTGTCCTAAGCAAATGCTGAGCGTCAGTATTGGCGGCGATTGTTTCCACCCCTATTTTCATATCAGTCAAGTGAGTAATAGTATTAGACCCCGACCCTCCAGCCCCTATAACCGCTATCTTAGGAATGCTCTGCCTTAAAAAATCTTCAATTTCATCCTCAACCATAGTAAAAAAATCACCAATTTAATTATCAACAAGAAATAAAACTTTTTCTATCAATAATATTTTGACAAGAAAAATTTAATAACCAATTCTTTTAAATTTAAATCAATGCAATTCAAAGCAAGAATAATAGACATCGAAGCTGGAAGGCATGAGATAGCAATCAACGAACAGGAAGCAAAACAGCTAGACGTGGAGTTGATGGACAGAGTCAAAGTCAAAAGAATTGGAAAAGAAGTAACCGCAATAGTTACATTCTCAAAAACACACGTTTGGAACGGCGAAGTTGAAATATTCTCTGAAACCGCCGCCGAGTTGAACCTAAACAACGGAGATTATGTTGAAATACAAGCAACTTCAAGACCACAAAGCCTTGACTTCATCAAAAAAAAACTGGACAAGCAAATCATACAGGAAAACGAAATAAACTCTATAATAAGCGACTTAATGCAAGAAAGACTCTCAGACGTTGAACTGTCAGTTTTTATAAGCGCCATATACAGCAATGGTCTAACAATGGAAGAAACAATAAGCCTTACAAACGCAATATACAATTCAGGAGACAAACTTCAATTCGAAGGAATGGCAATAAGCGAACATGGAATTGGGGGAGTGGCGGGAGACAGGGTAAGCATGCTTATAGTGCCTATAATCGCCTCTCTTGGACTGAAAATACCAAAAACAGCCACCAGAGCCATCAGCAGCGCTTCAGGAACCGCCGATTGCATGGAAGTACTGGCAAGCGTTAGTTTTAATTCAACAGAAATCAAAAAAATAGTCGAAAAAACAAACGGATGCATAGTGTGGGGGGGAGCTATAAACATCGCGACAGCAGACGACAAGCTGATAAGAATAAGAAGACCTTTAAGATTGGATCCTGAAAGCCTTCTTCTTTCAAGCATAATAGCCAAGAAAAAAGCGGAAGGCGCCACCCACATTCTGCTTGACATTCCAGCTGGAAAAGGAAGCAAAGTTGAAACAGTAGAAGAAGCCAGAAACCTAGCTAAAAACTTCAGAATCCTTGGAACAAAAATGAACCTAAACCTTGACGTAATAATAACAGACGGTTCAAATCCCGTAAGCAACAGCGTCGGTCCGCTTCTTGAAGCAAAAACCGTTTTGGAGGAACTGGAAAACAAAAACCACTCAACCCTATCTGAAAAATCCCTGCTTATGAGCGCGAGGATTCTTCAAATGGTTAAAGGAATAAACCTAGAAGACGGCTATCGCATTGCAAAACAGCAGTTATTCACAGGCAAAGCTCATGAAAAATTCATGGAAATAATAGAAGCCCAAAACGGCAAGAAAATAGAAAGCAGCGAACTCCAACCAGGAGAGTTTCACACGGTTATAAAATCAAAAAAAGAAGGAAGAGTAGCCCACGTAAGCAGCTCCGGAATATCAAAAATCTGCAGGTTTCTGGGCGCTCCAGAGGATAAGAAAGCAGGAATGAAAATAAAAGTAAAGGCAGGAGAAAACATTAACGAGGACCAGGAATTAGTTGAAATGTTCTCCTCAAGCAAGCAAAAACTAGACGACGCTATAAACCAATTCGATAAAAACCCAATGATAGAAATCGAAGAGATAATAATCGAGTAAATCTCACTCAAGTAGTATGCAATTAAGCGTACGCTGAAAAAATGGAACATTCAATGAAAGATTTGATAAATAATATAAATGCTAATTGAAGGGTAAATTTTAACTTGAATTACCTGAAGAATTGGCATTGCTTAAAACAGTTTTATTTGAAACATTAGCAGTTGAAGTTTTATTAAAATAAGCAGAGTTGTTTGAAAACGTTTTATTGCCAGTCGCATTCAAAGGATAATTAATATTCAAAAAACCTGGAAATACAAAAGCAGTGAAAGCCAATCCCGCAATTATTAACACCACGACACCCAATATAATAAACTTGAGAGATTTATACTGAAAATTACTTTTACTTTGACTTGAATTTTCAACTGAAGGAATAACCTCTTGTTTTGAAGCTGAATCCCCACTTACAGGTGAAGATTGAGAAATTTTAGATTGAATTTCAACTGTTTTAGTTGGAATGTTAATTTGCTCGGTTTTTTGAATTACTTGAGGTTTAATAACATTAAAACCCTGCGGAACAGCGTTGGATTGAAGAAACTCTTTCCAAAAATTCTCTGCATCCTGCTCAGACATACCTGCCCCAAAGAGAAGATCATTAATCTCACTTTTAGTCCTACCCCTTCTAATTTCATCATTAACAAAACTAACAAGCTTTGAGTCAATCATGTTAAAACATTAA
>JAMCXP010000042.1 GCA_023474775.1 Candidatus Martarchaeota archaeon | reverse complement strand
ACCCTTTGATTGGAAGTGGTTTAAAAAAATAAAAAAACTGGTAGACTTATTCTCAAAAAGCATTGAAAAAGGAAGGTTCAAAAAAAAATCAAAAATAATCAAAGCGTTCTCAAACATACTCTTCAGAAGCAACGCTTCTGAAAATGAAGTTCAAGCTCTTTTCGCAGGCTTCAAATTCACAAGCGGTTGTAAACCCAAACAATTAAGTAGGCCGTAATAAAACCGGAAACGAAACCCCAAAACAAGCCGATAAAACTGCCTATTATAGAAGCGTCAAAGCCCGGAAGCATAGAACTCAAAACCAGCACGTACAAATTCCCATAGGAAAGAAACGCCGCGCTCAAACCAAGCAAAAACAAACACAAGCCGGTAATTAACCCGACCGCGATGCCGGCGTTAGTCTCGCTCAAACCACTATTTTTTGGCTTGCCGCTCCTGTCAACATCAATATACCCTAGATTTATTCTTCTCTTTCTTCCAGGCATTTAAATCACCTTTTTTTTTACAAAAATAATTCCATTTCAAACTTTTAAAACTTTTCTTTCAGCCTCCGCCTAGAATCTCTCCTTGAACTGTGTAACCCCCTTCAGTTGAAGGGGTGAAATTAATGTCAAAAGGAACGGTTATGGGATAGGTTGAAATGCTTGAAACATTCAAATTATAACTTGCAATTTTAACCCCCTTAGAAGTAACGAAAACATTGGCGAGAACATGCTGCAAAAGCTTGTTTGAACTAAGAGTGCAGGAACCAGTGAAAAAAGAAACATTGCCGCTAACTCCTGGATTCAAAGTTTTCTGAAGGCCGAACCAGGAACTCTGAACAAACTGAGGGGAGACGCTGCATGAAATACTTCCCTTAGATTGATTCAAGTAAAAATAACCAGCGGTTATTATAATTAATATAAGAATAATCCAAATCAAATACTTGTTCTGAGAGTTTTTGCTTCCAACGCCTCCGCTGACTTCCTTAACCGTCTTGCCAGCAAGTTCAATAACTCCTGCCGGCGTTTGTATTTTCTTAACAGTCTCCTTGGCGCTCTCCTCCCATGTTTTTTCTCTTTCAGGAATAGCTTCAGCGCCGAAGGGAGTGCCTAAACACCCATCAACTTCAAGCTTATAATTATCTCCTGCCACGTCCACCCAAACCCTGTAAAAGGGAACGTAATACTTACTTATCGCTGAAATGGTTACCATTTCCTTTTTCCCTCCAGTCTGACTTGCAATCTTGCCAGCGGCTAATTCTTTAACCTCACCTAAGCTTATGCTAGTGCTTTCAACATCCACACTCATATCCGGAGGGGTGGAGTTAATTTTTTTAATAGGTTTATCCAACAACATTGGAACGTACTCGTTCAACTCTCCGGTATTGCCATTCAAAGCAGCCCTGCCTGACTGAGCCCCTTCTCCTGTGTTGATATCATAAGTAAAAACATAAAACGGAGTGTAAACAGGCTGGATTTCACTCAACTCGTAGTCATCCCACCTTTTGCTGTTAACAACTCTCTGAATAACGCTTAAAGCGTTTTCAGGCTGAATATTGAAAACAAAACCAGGCGCGTCCAAAAGCATGACTTAAAAAAGAATTCAAAGATTTTAAAATGTTTTCATTCCAAAATCAAATTAACAAATGCTCCATAAAACACAAACCGCGTTTTATTTTCAATCTTCATGATGTTCAATTGCTTGTTTCCTGAAGTAAGCATAGTTTTTGTAAACCATATTTAATAGTTTTCTGTTTTGTCTGGCTATTATCCTGAATTCCTTTAAATGAAATTGCATTTTTTTAGGCTGGATTTTAAGTTTGAGTGTTTGTGGAGTTTTATTAAAAGGCTGGTTTGATTGATAGTGTTTTGAGTGTTCGTTGTAAGTTTTGTTAAGGGGTTTTTTTTGAGTAGAGGAGTGACTTGTTTAGGTTATTTCTTTTACTTTCCATGATCCTTTTCTGCTTGTTCCTTTCCATGATAATAGTTTTTTGCTTTTTAGTTTTTTGATATGATACTTCACTCCTGAAATGGTGATTCCTGTTTTTTTTGCGATTTCTTGTTTGGTTTTTTTTGAGTTTTCTTTTATTAGTTTTAGAATTTGATCTTCTTTGGGGGTAGTGATGGGGGTAGTTTTATGAATTATTGCATTTTGGGTGTTTTCACTTCTCCAAAACACGACCATGAAACCGTTTTTAATTCACTCCCAGCATTGTTATTAGTTCTTGGGTGGTGTAGACTTTTACTCTGTCTTGTTTTTTGAATCCGTTGTCGTTTGTCCATAATGGCATTTCCTTGGAGATGCAAATCGCAAGATAAGCCGCGTCATCTTTGTCTTCAAGAAGAGACTCGGCTTCTTTTATGAATGTTTGGAATTCTGAGATTGGGATTAGTTCTATTCTTCTTTCTAAAACGTCAATCAAATTTTCAAAATCTTTCTTTTCTCTTTTAGTTATTTTCAAAAGGGTTTTCTCGTGCTTGTTGAATTCAACGAAAATGTATTCCGGAGCGTAAACGTGTAGATCGTTGGACATGAAAATTCGTTCGGTGATTCCTTTCTTTATCAGCATGGCAAATAGTATGTTAGCGTCGATTACGATGTCCATTTCTTATGATTCTCTGAATTTTCTGGCGAGGTTTTTCCTTACCTCTTTTCCTAGTTTTAGCGCTTCTTTTTCTGTCATTTCACTCTCGGCTTTGAATTGTTTGAGAAATTCAAGATCCCTTACTTTTTGAATAAACGCTTGTCTTGCAACCGCGCTCCAATTAATTTCTGGAAAGTCGTCAAGTTTGCGTTTAAGTTCAACCGGCACTGCCAGCGTCATTGTAGTCATAAAACTCACCCATAATTATATTATGTGTAAATATTTATAAATGTTATCTTTATGTTGATATCAACAATCGGGCTGTTTCTTGTTAAGTGAAGTGTTTAGCGGGTTTAAATTCAGAGTTTTTGACTTTAGCATGTGTGGTACGTTTAAATTTACGAGTCTTTAAAAAAAATTGTTTGAAACGCGGGGTTTTTAAACTTTGAAACTCCTTGTTTTAAAGCGAAGATGAACTTTTTGCGTGGTGTTGAAGGTTTGGAGAATTTCCTTTGCTTTTTGTGGGGGAAAAAGATCCTTTTTTTGTCACAGCGTTTTATGTTAAGAGAATCTGGCGGTTGATTGCGATTTAGTAAGTGTTGTCTGAGCGTTTTTCCACTTTTATTACTCTGATTATTTTTTCATCCCAGAAGAGTTTGTATAAAACTCTATAACTTGATAATCGTATGCGGTAGGTGTTTTCTTCTCCTTTGATTTTCTTCAAGTCGTAATCTGCTGTTGGAATGGGTTTGGATTCTAAGATGGTGAATAGTTCATCAACTCTTGAGCGGATTGACGGTTCAAGTTTGAGCGTTTGCTTTTCTGCTTTGTTGCTTAGCTTTACTGAAAACAATGTCAGCTTCACTTTTTAGGTAATTCCCGCCAGTTCTTTTCCTTGCCTTTTCTCATTTCAGCTAGAATTGAGTGAATCTCCTTTCTCTCTTTTTGGCTTATGCTCTCCTCTTCAATAAAAAAAGCGTTAAGCTCGTGTAGCTCTCTATGAACCTGTTTCAGCTCGTTGTAAAGCAAGTCAATTGTAACGTTAGCCATTGATTTTAATCACCTTATTTAGTATTTTAAATTAATATTTAATGGTTTTGGCTTGTGAAATCCACTGCCTTTAGGCAGTCGGATGAAACAAGCCCCGCAACATTCTAATTTTCAAAAGTGCTAATGCCTTTAGCGCGACGTTGAGGA
>JAMCXP010000007.1 GCA_023474775.1 Candidatus Martarchaeota archaeon | reverse complement strand
AAGATTTAATCCTCGCCTTTAAAAGCGAAAGCCTCTCTATGTTTGATTTAGCCTTAAACTCTTTAACCCCTCTTAAAACGCTCTCCGCTTCGCCTTTAATCATTTCTTCAGAATGATTCTTTGAAATCAATCTCAACTGTTTTATACCCTCTGCTTTTGCCTTGGTATCTGGGGTTGATTGAACAATCTCTCCAATCAAATGCAAAGCTTTCACGTTTTTTTCAATAATACCTTGGTTGTTTGACTTTCTCCATCTGACTACTTGCCCAAGAGTGGAAACCAACTGTTTTTCGCTTTCATTTCTTTCCATATGTTAATTAAAAGAGCGTTCAATATTTAAAAAAGCTTGTTTTTAATTTTAAAATAAATAAGAAAGTGGGCTCAGGGAGAATCGAACTCCCAATCTTTCGCACGTCAAGCGAACGTCTTACCATTCGACTATGAGCCCCTGCAATGAATAAAAAGTTAAAACTTTAAAACCCTTTCCAAAAAACAATGTAAATCATTTGATCAATCCAAGCTTCTCTGAAATCATATCCGCAATGCCCTTCATCTCATTATCACTTAGGTGAATTCTTTCATTCATGAAAATTTTATCGTTAAACTTTCTTGGAATGACATGAAAGTGAAGGTGTTTTTTAACCATCTCGCTCTCCTCAATAAAAGGCCTGTAATGATTAACAATATCATACCCGCTGCCCTCGCCTGAAAATTCAAGCACTGCCTTTTCAACCCTTGAAATAAAACCAAAGTATTTTTTCAATTCCTCCAAGCTAAATTCATCAAGCCTTTCAACATGCCTTCTTGGTATAACCAAAACATGCCCTGGAGTTGAAGGATTCTTGTCAAGAAATGCGATGCTGAAATCGTCCCCTCCAACAATATGATTTTCTGTTTTTCCAGTTGAAACACTACAGAAAACACATTCCGGCATTCAAAACACTACTTTTTCAAAACAACTTCAAAAAACTTGAATTGTCCGTCCTCCCCTGCAAGATAAGAATTGACCATATTAAAATTCGGAAACTTCAAACTCGCCTTGATCTCTGCGATTCTCTTTAAACCCATTCCAGAAGACTGTGTTTTCCTGTTTCTTCCAGGCTTTCTTCCCTGCCTTGGAGCTCTCCTGACAAGCTTTCCCTTTTTAACTCTAACTCTTGCAATAACATAATCATGTTTTGCTTTAAATCCAGCGCTTCTCGCTCTGGCGATATTTGAAGGTTTTTCAATTCTTGTCACGGTTGGCTCTTCCCTCCAATCGTGAATTCTCTTTTTCAAAGAATCGCTTCTCTCCTTCAAACTCTTCTGAAAACTCTTCAACACATGCTTATACCCATTCATATCATAAAACACCCGTGCAATTAAAGGAAGCGAAAAAATAAAAAACAATATGGAGAAAAAAGCCAAAAAAAGCCGAAATCGCTTCAAAACCAAAAATTTAACTACGTGAGCGGGAAATCTCGCATAATTCAAGGTGAAAGTGAATTGCAGATAAACAGTATATCACAATTATTTAAACTTTAAAAACAAGCAAAAATATTCTCAAAAAATAAAATAGGCTTCCTTCAAAAAACAACGAAAGAGTTAAATAATTTGCTATCTAAAATTAAAATCAACTCTAAAACCAAATAGAGAGGCAATTCGAAAATAATCTTAAAATAGTGGGGATTTTAATGACTGAAGATAAAATACTTAAAGGAACTACAACCGTAGGACTAATATATAATAATGGAGTGGTGCTTGCGGCTGACAAAAGAGCTTCGATGGAATACTTCATAGCGTCAAAAACAGTGGAAAAAATACAAATACTCTCAGACCAGATTGCAATGACCATGGCGGGCGGCGTTGGAGACAACCAGGCGCTTCAAAGATACTTGAAAGCTGAAATAGAATTATACAAATACAAAAAAGGAAAGCCCCCATCTGTAAAAGCCATATCCACTCTTTTAGCAAACATTCTCCAACAATCAAAATTCTACCCTTTCTACGTTCAGGTGATGATAGGAGGGTTTGATTCAAAACCCCAGCTCTTCGACTTGGACGCTGCAGGCGGTTTGATGAAAGAAAATTACTCTTCAACCGGTTCCGGAAGCCCGATGGCGTACGCGATACTGGACGACAGCTACAAGGAAGGAATGACAGAAGAAGAAGCGCTTAAAACAGCGGTAAAAGCAGTTACAGCGGCTATGAAAAGAGACGCCGCCACAGGAGAGGGGGTTGACGTGGTTGTAATAGACCAGAAAAAAGCCAGAAAACTAACGCCCCAGCAGGTACAATCCTACTTAAAGTGAATAACCAAAAACAAAAAAGGGATTTAACTCTTTGAAAAACCTAAAGGAAGTAGAAGAAGAAATAAGACAGTTAATAGCGCCACAGTGCGAGCTGACAAAAATAGAAATGGAAGGCCCGCAGCTAGTGCTCTATCTCAAAAGCTTAAAGCCATTCTATGAAGATCACACCATAATAACAAAAATAGCTGCCGCTCTAAAGAAAAAAGTAACGCTTAGAACCGATTCTTCAGAGCTAACCCCTCCAGAGGAAGCGCTTGAAAAAATCAAAAAAATAATACCTCCGGAAGCAGGTGTTTCAGACTTGAAATTTGACCCTAGCTTTAACGAAGTGGTGATAGACGCTCTAAAACCAGGAGTGGTCATAGGCAAGCAGGGAATGGTGTTAAAGGAAATAATCACACAAACCGGCTGGACTCCCCGGATTTTAAGAACCCCTACCAGCCCAAGCGAAATAGAAAAAGCAATAAGAAACTCCCTGCACAACCACGCCGAAGAGAGAAAAAAATTCATGCTGCAAACAGGTAAAAAACTTTTGAGCGGAAACTCAAACTGCGACTGGGTGAAGATAACCGCTCTTGGAGGTTATAAAGAGGTTGGAAGAAGCTCAACTCTGCTTCAAACCCCTAACAGCAACATTCTCATAGACTGCGGGATAAACACCGACAACACAGACAAGTCAAAAGCATACCCATACTTAAATACAATGAATCTTTCTCTGGACCAAATAGACGCGGTTATACTAACACATGCCCACTTAGATCATTCTGGATTTGTTCCCTATCTTTATGCGTATGGCTATGAAGGGCCGTTGTATTGCACTCCACCAACAAGGGATCTTTCAATTTTGTTGCAGGAAGACGCAATAAAAGTAATGAACTCTGAATTCGGTTCAAGCCCTTACGCAGAAAAAGACATAAAAAAAGAATTGCAGCATGTTATAACCAGGGATTATGGAGAAATAACCGACGTGACTTCGGACGTAAAATTCACCTTCCACAACGCCGGACACATACTGGGAGGAGCGCAAGTCCACTTCAACTTCGGCGAAGGGCAGCACAACTTAGTAATGACAGGAGACATTAAATATGGCAAAACAAAGCTTCTGGACATGGCGGACGCCCGCTTTCCAAGAATTGAAACCCTAATAATGGAAAGCACTTACGGAGGCTCTTCAGACTTCCAGCCAAGAATAGAGCAAAGAGATGAAAAACTGATAAGATTAATTAAACAAACTATAGAACGAAAAGGAAAAGTGCTTATACCCGTATTCGCAGTGGGAAGAAGCCAAGAAGTAATGCTGACCCTTGAAGAGCATTTCACTGAAAATGATTTGATTGTCTACATCGACGGAATGAGCAGAGAGGCAAACGCCATCCACACGGTTTATCCAGAGTATTTAAGAAAAAACATACAGAAAAGAATACTTCAAAACAACTCTCCCTTCGACAAACCGCTGTTCAAAAACGTTATTTCAAAGGAAAGAAAGGACATAGCAGAAAGCGACGAGCCTTGCGTGATCCTAGCGCCT
>JAMCXP010000002.1 GCA_023474775.1 Candidatus Martarchaeota archaeon | reverse complement strand
TGCAACCGTTTCTGGTCTATCCGATCGGGTGACCCGCGTTTAGGGGTGAAAGTCCATTCGAGCTTGGTATTAGCAGGTTCCCTCCGAAGTGTCTGTCAGGACAGCCTGGCTGGAGGCGAGTGTTAGGTAGAGCGACCGATTAAGGAGAATGGGGGGTAAAACCCTCACTTTTTTATCGAACTCCGAAGCTAGCACTGCCGTAGAAGGCTGGAGTCGGGGGTGCGGGGTAAGCTCGTACTCCTGTAGGGGAACAACCCAAACTGTGGTTAAGGTCCCAAAGACGAGACTGAGTGTAAATTTAAGATGTTAGGTTTTTTAGACAGTGGAGAGGTAGGCTCAGAAGCAGCCATCCTTTAAACAACGCGTAACAGCGGATCCATCAAGAAACCTTGCGTCGCAAACTGTCGGGACTAAGTCTCGCACCGATACCACGGAATTCTTTCAGTAGAAAGGGTTGGTAGGAGGGCGTGCTGTTAGATGAGAAGCTTGTTCGTGAGGACAAGTGGATTTGACAGCAATGAAAATCTTGGCGTTAGTAGCATCAAATTCAGGTGAGAATCCTGAACGCCGGAAGGGCACGGGTTTCTTGACAACGTTTGTCGGTCAAGAGTTAGTCGGTCCTAACGCTTCACGTATTAGTTGAGGCGGAAAGGGAAACACGTTAATATTCGCGTACCACGTGAAGCCGCGGTAACGCTTAAACAACATTTGACGGTTGAGGGAAGGTCCAGCGTTTGAATAAAGCGTTGAACGAGACAAAGCGGGGAAGTCTCATTATGAGGAGCACTCGCTTAAGTAAGGAATAGCCCAGCAATGGGTTGGATTTGACCTTTGACCCAGTGAAAAGAATGTTGATAAATGGTTTTCACGTGACCGTACCTAGAACTAGATCAAGTGCCCCTAGCTGAAAAGGCTAAGGCGTGGCAGGAGAACCAAGGCAAGGGAAATCGGCAAGTTAGCCTCTTATCTTCGGTATAAGGGGTGCCTACATTCTTTCCTTTTACAGAAATGTTTACAGGGGGGTTTGTAGGTTTCAATAACAAGGGGGCGTCGACTGTTTATCAAAAACATAGCTCTCTGCTAGATGGAAACGTTTTGTACAGAGGGCGACGCCTGCTCACTGGCAGCATCTGAAACAGGGTTTCAACCTTGTGAAGGACTGTTAAAGAGCGGGACTAACTCTGAGTCTCTTAAGGTAGCGTAATACCTCGCCGTTTAACTGACGGCTCGCATGAATGGCGTAACGAGCGTCCCACTGTCCCTGTCTTGGACCTGGCGAACTCACTTCTCGGTGAATATGCCGAGGATTTTTAGGGGGAAATGAAGACCCCGTCGAGCTTAACTACAGTCTGCGGTTGAATCGCGGTTTGAAATGCAAAGTGTAAGCAGGAGCTGTTACGGCGCATCTTTTGGGGTGCGTCTAGGCAAAAGTGTGACACTGCTCTTTTTAGACTTCGATTCTTACCTCTTTTTGAGGGACAGCTGCTGATGGGTAGTTTGACTGGGGTGGTACGCCTTCGATAAAAAAACAAAGGCGCCTTAAGGTCAACTCATCAAGGTTAGAAATCTTGAGTAGAGGGTTAAAAACAAATGTTGGCCTGACTGTAACTTTAAAAAAATAGGTTGCAGATGCGAAAGCAGGGTTTAACGAACAAACACGCTCTTTTAATAAGAGCTGTTTCTGTCAAACAAGCTACCACGGGGGTAACCGGCTTGTCATGTGTGAGAGTTCACATCGACCACATGGTTTGGTACATCGCGGTCGGCTCGCGTTATCCTGGCGGTGCAGGAGCCGCCAAGGGTTGGGTTGTCCATCCATTAAAAACGCACGCTAGTTGGGTTCAGAACGTCGCGAGACAGTTCGGTGACATCTCCTAAAAGTGCATTGCTTTTTGAGGGAAAGGTTTTCCTAGTACGAGAGGAATGGAAAACCGGCGCCTCTAGTTTTGCTGTTGTCTTACAAGGCACGCAGCGTAGCCACGCGCCACGCGGATAAGTCCTGAAAGCATCTAAGGACGAAGCCGCACCCAAAACGAAAAAGCTTAGACTGCTCGCAGTATACGAGTTTGATAGAGTTGAAGTGTAAACCGCAAGCCCGCAAGGGCGAGCGGCGAGCTAACAACTACTAAAAGTCGTTCTCTCAAAAACTTTAATTTCTCGTAAAGAGATTTTTTTTCATTGAGAGATTTTTTCTAATAACTACAAAACGGTCTCCCAAAAAAGATTCTGCTTTTTTTAAAAAGTTTTATTGTCAGCTTTGCTCATATAAAAAAATCATTTCCATCAAAAAGGTTATTAAATTTAAACTCGAATTAAGAAACAGGTTGGTTTAAAAAGTGAGGTCTATTTTGAAGTTTTACGAGGGAGACTCCGGAACTCTAGTGGAGGATTTCACCGACAGCGAAGCTGAAAAGTTGAAAAATTATGTCACTGACGCTGAAAGCAATGTTTTCGCGTGGAAGATAAGCAATGATTTCACTCCAGAGCAGTCAGGAGCCTTATTGTCAAGGTACAGCAGAACCACACTAACAGGAAGGAGGCTCTTACTTAACGAGTTTCTACCGAACAAAAATCGTGGAAGAGAGTTTTTCGAAGCGTGGCTTGTTGATTTTGGCGATGACTCTATTCAGGAGATGGCTGGAGGGCTGCCGGTTTCATGCGAGTTTGTTTCGAATGTCATGGCCAAGGACATTGAAGACTGCAGAATCGGATCTTACATTGAAAAATCATCAAGGTACGTTCCTTTTGACAAGAAATTCAGCAACGGAGAGTTCATGTTTTACAAGGACCCTGACATCATGAACTCAAGATTTTCAGATGATTATCTAGCTTTAATGAAAAACCTGTTCGAATCTTACGTTAAATTCATAGATCCTATGGTTAGGTATATCAGCGAGTTAAACCCTTTCAACGATCAAGTTTTTAAGATTGGGGATTCCTTGGTCAAGCCAAGTGAAATAAACAAAAAAACAGAAGAAGCTTACGGCGTCAGCGAGGCCGACGTTAAAAAAGCGTATGACAATTCCGTGAGGTCAAACGCTCTTGACCTTTTAAGGGACTACCTTCCAATGTCCACTCTAACTCATGTTGGAATCAACATGAACGCCAGATCTTACGAAAACTTGATGATCAAACTAGCTTCCTCTCCGCTTACAGAAGCGAAATGGATATCAAAAAGAATACACAAGGAATTAAACAAGGTCGCTCCATCGCTTGTAAGAAGGATTTACGAAAAGCACGGAGTTGAGTTCCAGAAGTTTTTGAGCGAGAGAAACTCTAAAACTTTAAGCATTGCAGATGGCATTGTGAAAGATTTGACTGTGGACAACAGTGAAAATGTTGACTTGATAGAGTTCAGCGGAATGAAAGAAGAAAACCCTGATTATTACACTCAAGTACAACTGGCTTCAATCATTCTGTACAAGTATTCTCAAGGCCAGTCCTTAAGGCAATTGATTGAAAAAACAAGAAAGATGAGCGAAGAGCAGAGAAAAACAATAATAAAAACATATGTTGGAGACAGAGTTAACAGAAGGCACAAACCAGGAAGGGCTTTCGAGAACATAGAATACTTGTTTGACATTACAGGAAGAACAGGGATTTACAGGGACTTACAGAGACATAGGATTGGAACTCAGGAAAGACAGAACTTCACTGTCAAGCTCGGTTATGATATGAGAAGCGAGTTTGAAAAGATTGGAATTAAAGACAATTACAAGAGTCTGATGAGCAGAGTGGTTGAACTACATGACAAGATTCACGAGAAAATGCCGTGGCAGGCTCAATACGTTGTCACGTTCGGCTTCAACGCCAGGTGGTATTATAGGTTTAATGCAAGGCAGTTGTTTCATTTTGGAGAGTTGAGGACCACTCCGGCAGGCCATCCTGACTATAGAAGGTTGGTTCAAAAAGCGTACTACAAGATTAAGGACGTGCACCCCACGATTGCAAGCCACATGAACTTCATTAATCTGGAAGACAAGCGTCTTGGAAGGCTTCAGTCTGAAATCAGGATAGCAGCAAAAAGAAAAGCACTGCAGAAATAAGCTCAGTCTTTCAACTCAGGGTACAGCGGGAATTTCGAGCACAGGCTTAAAACTTGTTCTCTTACTTGTTTAACTTTTGTATTTGATTGTAGCTCCAGCCTGAACTTCTTAAGGTACTCAACTCTTTCCTCCTTGTTTTCAATAAGGCGGTTGTTTTTCACTAGTTTTACAATCTCACTTATCCAAGCTCCTATCAAATCCATTTCTTTTTCTTTCATTCCTCTTGTTGTCAGTGCTGGAGTTCCAAGTCTAATCCCGCTTGGATAGAATGGACTGGAAGGCTCGCCCGGAATCGTGTTCTTGTTAACTGTTATTCCAGCAGCATCCAAAGCGTCCTGAACGAAAACGCCCAGGCCTTTTCCAAAAGGTGTTAAATCTATCAAAATCATGTGATTATCGGTTCCATCAGTAACTAGTTTCACTCCGTTCTGCTTTAAGGAGCTTGCAAGCGCCCGTGAATTTTTTACTATCTGCCTAGCGTATAGTGTAAAATCAGGTTTGGAAGCCTCGTCAAGAGCTATCGCAATCCCTGCTGTAACGTGATCGTGAGGACCGCCCTGCATTCCTGGAAAGACTATCTTGTCGATTTTTTCAGGCAGGTCCTTGTCTTTTTCAATTCCTTTGTTTGTGACCATTATCATCGCTCCTCTGGGCCCTCTTAGTGTTTTGTGAGTGGTGGTTGTTATTATGTGAGCGTAGTCAACAGGACTTTTATGCGCTCCTCCTACAATCAAACCCGCAACGTGCGAGATATCGGCTGCGAGGTAAGCTCCAACGTCATCCGCTATCTCTCCAAACTCTTCAAAAGGAAGCTCTCTTGTATAGGCGGTTGCTCCAACCCAAATCAGCCTTGGCTTATTTTTTTCAGCCAGCTCTCTAGCTTCTTGAATGTTAATGTAACCATCTGGTTTGACGTGATATGCAATGCTTTTGAACACCTTTCCGCTTATGCTTGTGCTCCACCCATGTGTCAAATGACCTCCGTCTGACAAGTTTAATCCCATTATAACATCTCCTGGACTGCATATTGAAAAATAGACTTCCGTGTTCGCAGGGGAACCTGAATAGGGTTGAACGTTGGCGTAAGGGACTTTGAAAAGTTTTTTTGCTCTTTCAATAGCCTTTGATTCTATAACGTCAATGTATTGATTGCCTCCGTAATATCTTTTTCCAGCGTACCCTTCAGAGTACTTGTTTGTTAAAATCGATCCGACCGCTTCCATCACCGCCATACTTGTGAAGTTTTCAGAGGGTATCATTTCAAGGCCTTCGCGCTGTCTTTCAAGTTCTTTTTTCATTGCGTCGCGTATTTCTGAGTCTGAGATAAACGAAAACATTGCCAACCACCTTTATTACATTCAACCTTGGATTATAACTGACTACTCAAATTTAAAAAGTTTGGGTTTATTAATTTAATTTTGTTGGTTAAATTTAATTGAAAGTTTTTCTTGTTAGGCATGGCGAAAGCGTTCACAATGCCATGAGAGCATATTCAAGCATCGAAACCCCTCTTACAAAATCAGGAGTGGCTCAAACCAAGAGGGTGGCTAGAAGATTCGCTGGCGTGAAAGTTGATCGGATATTTTCAAGCACTTGCGAAAGGGCGATGCAGACGGCGGGCATCATAGAAGGTAAACCGTTCTCTCAAAAACTTTAATTTATCGTAAAGAGATTTTTTTTCATTGAGAGATTTTTTCTAATAACTACAAAACGGCCTCCCAAAAAAATTTCTTATTTTTTGGGTTTTGTTTAGAACGTTCAGCTTCGGCTGTTTCAATTTTAAAGTTTTTGACTGCTGCGTTTTTAAATAATTTGTTAAAATTTTTTTAAAAATTTTAAATTACAAGGGCGGCGATGAATAAAAACAGTAAAAGCCATACTGCAGAGTTCCAGTCAAAATTTCCAGCGGTTAAAAGATAAATTATCAATAAAACAAAAACCAAACCGAACACGCTTGATGCCGCTATTGCAATTGCCGCTTGAACCACCGAAAAAATTAGTGTTATAAACAAGGTTATAGCCTGCCCAGCCACTCCAGCGGTAGGCTTTGAAAATAAGATTAAAGCGCCTAGCAGAAGCAGTAAAATTAAAACGGTTTGAGAGCTTTTATCCATGTTACTACTAGACGATTTTAAGTATTTAAATGTTTGTTTAAAGCACATTAAACAATTTAACAGATTAAGGATAATTCAATTACAAGCGTTTGTTTTTAAATTTTTACGTTAAAACTTTATTCAATGGACTTTAAAATGAATTACAAAACAGTAGGCTGGGTTTTTGTTTTAATTGGTATAGCACTTACTGTTTTCGCGATTGTCAACAATTATCTCAACTCTCTTGTTATTCCTTACCTAAGTCCTCAGATTTGCACTCAGCACTGCAACACACTTAGTTTTGAAAATTATATTATTTACGCTTTGATCGTGCTGAGTTTTGTTCTTGGGGTTTACTTCATTATTTTTTACAAGCAAAAGAATGAAGAAAAAAAAGAAGGAAAGATCGAACAAAAAGAGGTTAAACCAACAGCTAATATTTTAGGCTCTTTAACTCCTGACGAAAGAAGGATAATTGAAATAATAACCGAAGGAGGAGGGGTTTTATTCCAGAGCGATATTGTCGAAAAAACAGGCTTTCCAAAGGCTAAGGTCAGCAGGATTCTCGACCGCTTGGAGGCAAGAGAAGTGGTTGAAAGAAGAAGGCGGGGCATGACCAACGCCATCATGATAAAGAAATGAGTTTATTTCAACAACAGTTCAGCCAGCTCTTCTATTGTCAAACATTTTATTCTTGAATACCTCAAATGCCTGTCTCTGCTCCAAACATCAGCTCCAATAGCCAGGGCGCATGCAACGTAGGACTCGTCTTTTAGATATTCAATCTTCACATTTTATTAACATAAAACGCTGTGACAAAAAAGAATCTTTTTCTCCACAAAAAAGCAAAGGAAATTCTCCAAATCTTCAACACCACATGTGAAATTCATTCATTAGAATCACTCGCTCTAAAACAAGGGGGTTTGAAATTTAAAAGTGCGTTTCCAAACAAATCACCCAACCTTCGTAAAAGCAAGGAAGAATTTCATTGAATTATTCCACGCGTTCAAGCGCGTAGTTGTATGTCGATGATATTAGAGCGCCTATAACCGCGCCAACCACAACAGCGTATATTATAAAGTACAAGAAAAACGCTGAAGATAAAGAATAACCAGCGTAGGCATTCATAAAATTATACATCGGCATCATTCCAAAGCCGATAATCATTCCAAAAAGCGAGCATAAAAAACCTATAACCGCGCCTGTTATCACAGCCGCTTTAATGTTTATCTTCGAGTAAGTCGCTTTTGCCATGCTTAAGTAATTATGGTCTGAATTTAAAATTCTTTTGTTTTTTAAAATAATCCTCTTGTTTTTGGCTTGAAACTGGTTTCACTCCTGCCTTTGAAACCGGTTTCGCACTTTTGTTTATAAATGGTTTTTTCCCAGTTACCAGCGGTGATTTTTTAAAATGAAAAAAATTATTTATGTTTTAGTAGGAGCGGTTGGGCTTCTTTTGATACTCAACGGTTATTTCATGTTTGAAGTGTTGAATCCCGTTCATTCAAACTACTCTGCGTACCAGTCAAACCCACAGGCAAGCGGCGTGCAGGGTTCTGCTGTTTCAAACCAACCGGTTCAATCAAGTCAAATTTCTTTGAGTCTTGCTGGCGGGATATCAAGTCTTGAGAATGACAGTGGTTTCATTAAAATAAAAAATTATAGCAGTGTTACTGAAATTCAGGGGAAGATTATGATTTCAGGCACTCCTGATTACGGTTCAAAGCTCGGCGTTTCTTTTAATGATCCTTCAAGCGCGGTTAATGTTCTTTCCCAGCTTGACAACGGAATTCCTACAAATAGTCTGAGCCAGGATCAGCTTCAAAGATACATCAGCATTGGAACCAACATCGCTTGTTTTTATTGTTGCGGGGCGACGACTCTTGTCGACAACAACGGGAACCCTGCTTGCAGTTGCAATCATTCAATGGCTTTGAGAGGCTTGGCAAAATGGATGATTTTAAACACGAATTACACAAACGGCCAGATTTTACTGGAGTTGAACAAGTGGAAGGCTTTGTTTTTCCCAGGACCTACTATCAACACTGCAAGCGCTTTGGCTCAGGTTGACAATGGAAGTGTTGAGGTCGGATGGCTTGGAACTCCTTCTAACATTCCTCAAAGCTTGATTCAAGCAATGAAGAACCCTGGTTCTGGCAGCGGTTTGCCTGCCCAGATTGGAGGGTGCGGTTAAAAAAAATGAGGTGATTTGAAAAAATTTAATGAAGAAAAAAAGACAAAAAAAATGAAAAAAAGATTGAAAGTGTTGTTAAAAATAAAAAGATAGGTGATTTGAGATATGAAAGGAGTAGGTTTTTTTATGATGGGCGTGGCCGGATTGTTTTCAATCATGGCGGGAATGATGGGCGGTTTTGCAAGCTTCAATCATTCTGCAGGCGTAGCAGCATCAAATTATGGAGTGAACAAAAGTTTGAGTTTGAATGAAAGCCATGGTTTGGCAGGGCAGTGCGCCAACATGATGAGAGATTACGGCGTTAACCTGACTCAAAGCCAGATCAATTCAATGACTAGCATGATGCAAAATGGCGGAATGGCTAGCATGATGCAAAATTCAGGTTATGGAATGATGGGTTAAAGATAAAAAAATAAAAAAAGGTGTTTGAGAATGGATGAAATTGAAAAAAATAAAAATGCAGGGGGAGGGGGTGTTTCGAAAAACACTCTCTATCTTATAGGAGCGGTTGTTTTGGTGCTAGGCCTGTTCCTCGCCTTTAATGTTAACGCAGCTCTAACTCAAAACTCTAAACCAGCGGTCACGCAAAGCTCTCAGCAATCTTCGGCAAATTCATACGGTTCACAACAAAACGGAGTTCAACCTTCTGCTGGCGCGATTCCATCGCAAGTCGGGGGTTGCAGTTAATTCTTTTGAGATGATGTACTTTGAATAAATTAATCTCAGTTTTTTTGTTTTTTGTTTTAGCTGCAGGAGCTTTGAACGCCTGTAATGGAGTGGTTGCAAGCGCGGTTCAAAGCCCTTCCAAGCTTAGTGTTGGAAAGGCTGTTGACTCACAGACAGGCTTGAACACCGACAGTTACAACAACACTCTGTGGATAGACAACAACAGCAATCTTCTGTTGGGTGAAAACAACCTAAAAATACAACCGTCGCTGGCAGAGGGCATTGCAGAAAGCTTTGCTAGAAAATTCAACTCCATCCCTGTATTTTTCGGCTTAGAGTACGAACATGACAGATTTGTTTATGTTTTCCATGCTTTAACCAATCAAACCTTCAACTATTTTGTAGGGGTTCCAATTGCTTCAAACGAATTAGCATTTTTCATAGACGCTATGACCGGAGATGTCATAAACGCGGATGGTTGCGGCATAGGGCCTGGAACCCTGATGCAAAATTTAAGCTCAAGTGTGCAACCAATTGAAAACACCACGCTGTTCCAATTCCAGGGACCGATTGTGCCTGAGTCAGGCGGTTTTATTGCAGAGAATTTTTCAGTGAAAAACCAGACAATTCAGGCGGAGCTGTACAGTGACGGGAATATGCTTTACTTCAATGTTTCAACTCCATTCAACTGGACTGCCGTCCTGATGTCAGACACGCCCGTGGAAGAAATGGTTTCTGGATTCAAAAAAGCGGTTATTTACGAAAGGAACGCGGGCAACATTTCCATCTACTCTATCAATCCAAGCCATATGAGTGTTGATTTTCAATACTCAAATCAGATTCAAAACCAGATTAATGGTTCAAATTTCAACTTCTCAGTCCCTCTAAACCTTCTTAATCTAAGCAAAGGAGAACCTTTCTCAATAATGATTCTAGGCGGGGACGGAAATACAAAAGGATATTCTTCAATGGACTCGTCAATGCCGCTCGTGTCAGCCGCGTCAAGTCAGGGGAGCGCGTACGCGTCTTTTCCGATGGTTTTTTGGCTTGGTTCGGAACAGAAAATCCCTATAACGCAGCAGTACTCTTTCCCGCTTCACCTGTTTTCAAACAACAACTTTTCAGGAAGCACGGTGAACGTCACGGCCTTCCAGTGGGGGTACAATCCTGACACAATCACGGTAAGGCAGGGGGACAATGTGACTTTATACTTGACAAGCAACGACGTTACTCACGGGTTTGAGCTTGACGCTTTTGGGGTAAACGCGGTTATAACCCCCGGCCAAACAACTACAGTAAACTTTATAGCAAACAAACCTGGAACCTACACGTTTTACTGCAGCGTTTTCTGCGGGAGCGGGCACCCTACCATGAGAGGAACGCTCATAGTAATTCCAAGTGGTAACACCATGCAAGCAGGTAATGGAAATGTTAACTTCTTCAGCTTTTTCAACGTCGTAATTATGCTTGGTTTTATTTTTGCAACAGGAGTGCTTTTCATACTGATCAAAAAATCAGGCAACAGGTGAAAATCAGTGTTTGATTTGATGAAGTATGATGTTGTTAAAAGGATTGTAAAAAGCAATTACTATCCTTTAGCGTTTCAGGTTTTCGGGTTGATTGTTTTTGTAGTTTTGATAGCAGACGCTTTCATGGGAAATCAAAACCCTGCATTCAACATCGCGACAAACATTCTCTGGGTTTGGTGGTGGCTATTCCTTCTTTTCACAATACTGGTGTTCGGAAGATTCTGGTGTTCAGTATGTCCTTTTGGAGCTGAAGGAGACATCATTCAGAAGTTTTTCAAGGGTCAAAGAAAATGGCCTTCCTATCTCAAGAACATGTGGATAGTGAACATCTTCTTCATAATTTTTATCTGGGTTGATGATGTTTTAGGAATTGCAAACAACCCCTTCCAGACAGGAGTGTTCCTTATTGTGATAGGGGTCGGGGCACTGGCGGTCGGATTGTTTTTTGAAAGGAGAACATTCTGCAGGTACATTTGCCCTTTGAACGGGTTCATAGGATTCAACAGCATGAGCTCATTTTTCGAGCTTAGGAGCCACAGCAAAGAAACATGCATCAACCACAAGGAAAAGGAGTGCTTCAACGGAGGTCTTAACAACAGACCCTGTTCTATGTTTGAGTACGTCGGAGGGATGAAGGACAATCTTTTCTGCATTCAGTGCATGGAATGCGCAAAAGGCTGTCCAAAGAACAATGTCAGGTTTGGATTCAGAAGCTTTGCATCTGACCTTTACTCAAACAACAGGAAGAATATGGAGTTCGCTTCAAGCGTTTTGATAATAGCTGCATTAAGCACGGTAATTCTGTTCTTCTTCCACATGCAACTTCCATTACCACACATTGAAAGTCTATCCTTGCTGCTGATAATTTCAATAGCTTTTCTGTTTACAATATTCTCCATCACAGCTTTTGTGATATCAAAAATAGAAAAGGCAAGCTTCAACAACGCGTTCACATCCTATGTGTTCTCACTTATACCTCTGGGTCTTCTAACACAGATAGGAGAGGCTTCAACCTACGCTCTTAGCAAAATAAGCTTTATAACAAGCGTCAGCCATTCCCAGGCTGCCGCGATTGAAATACTCATTATATTCACTGGTTTCACAGCCAGCTTTTTCACAGCATATAAAATACATGAAAGTGAAAAACACTCTTTCAAGAGCCTTGCCCTTATCTGTCTCCTGCTGTTCATTATAACAATCATGGTTTTATACCCTCTTACAGCCTGAAACTGGTTTCACACTGAGTTTTAAAAGGGATTTTAAATAAAAAAAAATAAAGGTGGAAAAAAAATGAAATTGAATGAATCAAAAAAAGAAAAAGATGAAGCGAAAACCGAAAGAGCTGAATTTAAACAAGGAGAAGTTATAACTGGTTTTTCTAAAAGCCAGGTTCTGCTTGTTTTGATTGCTTCGCTTGCTGTTGGCTTAATAACTGGTTACATTGCTGTAAAGCTGAGCGCTCCTGCAACTTCAAACTATGTTAACACTGTTACAAGCTCTGGTTTGAGCGCTTCAGATCAAGCGGCTTTGCAAACCCAGGTTCAAGGAGTTTTAGGACCTGTTCTCAGCCAGCAGGGTGGGAGTTTAAGAGTTAGCGTTTCCAACAGTGAAGCACCTGTAGTGAATTTAACTGCTACGATCAATGGTTCGACTCAATCAATACCTGCTTTTGTTTATAATAACGAATTGTTTATAGCAACGCAAGGCATCCCTCTTTCAACAAATCTTTCAACCGCTCCTGCTGCAACTCAACAAGCCATGCCTCCTTTGTTTAACAACCCGCCCAAAACAAAAACAATCAACTTCAACCAGGTGGAGAGCGAGGTTGTCCCTACGCAAGGATACGTTCTTCCGATAAAGTGGGGGGATTCTGTCAAAAAGCTTGTGGACAGCGGTGCCTTGAATGTTACTGCATTGTCTTCAATTCTTCAACAATCAGGACAGCCTTTGACAATTGAAGAACTTCAAATACTAAATGGAACGAACAATGAAAATATAACGATAAACTCAAACAACACTTTGTTTGACCTTTACGTTTTGTGGGGCATTGGAATAAGCGACAATAACACTATAATAAATAACGGCCCATTAATGCAAAATGGCAATCCGAATAATTTTGCAAGCACTGGCGGGTACCTTCCTTTAGGCAATTTGATGATCGGACAATTGAATTTAATCAATCTCACAACCAGCCAACAAAGTATCGCTAATGAAGCTGCTTTCAATTCTTACAGACCTTGCTGTGACAATCCAACCGGTTTTCCTGACTGCAATCACGGGGCGGCTGCTCTTGGTTTAATTGAACTCATGGCTTCTCAAGGGAATGACATAAATTCAACTTTTGAAGCTGTTAAAGATTTCAATTCTTACCAGTTCACTCAGCAGTACGTTGAAGAAGGAGTTTACTTCGCATCTCAGGGAGCGGATTGGAATTCTGTTCCTGCAAGTACAGTGGTGAATTATAATTTTTCAAGCGCTACTGGTTCAGGTTATGTCATGCAGTACCTTCAAAAGTATAATCTTTTGTCTCAACCTGCGAGTTCAAGCGGAGACGCGAGTTGCGGGGTTGGCACTCCACAAACAACCAGTTCAAGCTGCGGCGTAAGCGCTCAACCAACACAAACATCAAGCTGCGGGGTTTAATAACCACATTGATTTGTTGGTGAAGCATAAACCAACCATTTTTAAAAAGCATTAAAACCTAAAATTCTGGTGAACGTGATGAATGTCATTCTAAAAGGAAGGATTAAAAATATCATCAAGACAATGGTTGACGATGATTACACCAATTCCCAGTCAAAAGCAGTTAGACTTGTTATTGTTGATTTCGGAGAGCATCGCCTAAGCGAGGAGGAGCTTGTCAACAACAAGCTTGACAGAATAGACATGGAAATAAAAACCGGGAAGAGAAGGTTGCTTGGCGCTGAAGAAACCATTGGAAGGTATGAAAAGGAGTTAACAAAATGAGAAGATTTTACGGAGACATTGTAAGAATCGCGTTCGGTTTGGTTGTTTTAGTTGACGCTTTTTTCAAGTGGAATCCTGCTTTCTCCGCTAATTTTTCTTCTTTCATTTCAACCCAAGGCCAACCCGCCTTCACATTGGGATGGTTCAACTTTTGGATTTCTCTTGTCAGCATTAACCCTAAGTTTTTAGCCTTTCTTATCGCGTTGATTGAAACGCTTCTAGGTCTGTCTTTGGTTTTCGGCTTCGCCAGAAAGCTTTCATATTTTTTAGGCGGTATTTTCTTTTTCATTATCTGGAGCGTCGCAGAGGGCTTCGGAGGACCTTACACTGCGCTGTCAACCGATGTTGGAGCGGCTGTGATTTACGTTTTTGTTCTCTCCTGTCTTGCTTTAATTGATTATTACGCTGGCGAAAGCAAACTCACGCTTGATTATTACATTTCAAAGAAAGTCCAGTGGTGGCACTTTATAGGTTAGCAACGTTTTAATTATATATAGTTGCGGATTATTTCATTCCGAGTGTTTTTTTCAAAAGTTCTTCAGTTATTATTTTGAATTTTTCAACTCCCGAATCCGATTTTGAAGCGCGCTTTGAAATGTCAATCAATTTCAGCACCAGGTTGTCAAACCTGCTGGGGTCGTTTTCTGTTTTTACTTTTTCCCGGAAAGTATTAAGGAAATAGTCAAAGTGATCGGCAGAACTGTCGGAAAGCATTTCAAGCGTTTGAAGGTAGTGTTCTTTCAAAACCGAAGGGTTGACTGTTTTTGATTTTTCGAATAGGTTATTTATAGTTTTTTCAATCAGTATTCTTCTATAAGTGTTTTTCGTGTTAACGTTGTTTAGTATGTTTTCAACCCTAGTTTTTTCAGAGTTTTCTCTTTCATATTTTTCTTGAAACTCCTTCCACAACTCTTCCCTTATTTTAGGCTCTATCTTCTTTCTGACAACCTCTTCAATATCGATAGGCTCTTCTCTTTTTCCAAACGCCATGCTTATTAAAAGAATTATAATATTTTTTAAACGTTTTGAATACGCTGACTATGACGCGCCAGCCGTTGGTTTTAAAAACAATGACTTTTCTATATTAAATCATGGCTTTTGAACCTGTCGAAAGAATCAAACCCGAAGACCTGAAGAAAAGACTGAATGAAATTCATGGAAAGCTTACTTCAAAAAAACAATCTTATGATGTAGATAAAGAAGTTTACGTAAGGCTGTTGAGGCATGCAAAGGGAATAATTTCAAAAGGAATCGAGGAAAAAGCAAACATAAACTTGGACAAGCGCATCAGAGATGATTTTTTGAAGGGCAGGATAAACGGTATTGCAAAACCGCAGACAGGCTTGGACATGCTATCCAACCCTCTTTTCAGGAGAAAACTGGCTAATTTTATCAAAAAGCCGAAAAGAGAGTTTGCTGAAGCTTGATTATTTTTTTTATTTAACGAATTTTGGTCCTTTGGAAAAGGGTTAAAAAGGACGAGTTTTCTTTAATTTAGCATGACTAAAGAAATGGTTTTGAATCTTTCAAAAATGTCTTATGACGAGCTTAAGGCAAGGCTTAAGGCGATTGACCCTAATCTTGTTTTTAACAGCCGAAAGAACAATGTGAAGATGTACAAGATTTTGAAGGAGCACACGCAAAAGAAGATAATGCCTGAATTGCTTAATAAAAAGGTTAGAATCGGGGATTGGTGGTCTGAGGAAACGCCTGTTAAGGGAGTGTTGGATGTCGATAAAAAATTGAGAGAGGATTTGTTCAACAGGAAGGTGGATTTTTCCAAGATGCCTAAAACTCTTCAGGAAGCTCTCAAGGAAACCAAGTTCAGAAAGCCTTCTTGAGTTTATATTATCTGAATTATTATATCCCCGAATACCTCTTCCTGCCACGCGTTCAGCTTTCTGTCCTGCATCAGGTGCATTAAAGGGAGAAGATTTCTCACATAATTGTCTTTTTCCGAGTCTTCTTTTAACTGGGAAAAAAGAAGCAGGTTTTCACTGTCTTTTAAGACAATCATTTTATCATATATTCTTTTTATAATGGTGTTTACGTTTTCTGTTTTTATTGTGATGTTGAATGCTTTAGGCATTGGCTGCTGCCTTGGCTTCAACTGGTCATTTAAAACCTCTTCCACTGCTTTGACAAGCTCATCAAGCGTAACTCTTCTTGCCCTCTGGGTGGTTGGCTTGAAAACCAGGTTTGGTATTTCCTCTTCGATTTTAGGGATTTCCACCGGCTCTGCTTCCTGCGGCTCGTCTTTTATCATCAATGACAGGGTTTTGAACTTCAACAGTATTGAAGAGGCTAGAATCACATTTGCAGGTATTCTCAAGTCCATTGACTTCATTGACCTGATCTTTTGAATGTACTTTTCAGTTATTTCAGAAAGGTCGATGTCCCACGGGTTCATGTTGTTCGAGTGAATCAAATCAAGAAGCATCTCCTTCCATGAAGGCTGCTGCACGAAATCTGATATGTTTTCTGCCAGGTTTAACTGCTCCATTTTGTGGGTCGTTATTTTTGTGGTTGACGATTAATTTAATCCTTTCGGAGCTTGAAATTGCCTTGCAGATACAAAGCTCGAAAACTGTTTTTAACTGTTAAAAGTACTTTTTATGCAAAGCCAAATTCTGTTATTATCAAAAGGTTTAAAATGTTTGAATTTTCAGATTCTACTTGAGTTTTTATGGCTGAGAAATCCCGTTTAGAGGAGTACGCTAGTTTGAGAGTTAGGGCAGGAGATTTGATGAAGGAGCAGACACAAACGCAAAAAACAACAATTGAGAGACTGCGCTTGAACTCGCAAGAAAAAACAACAAAACCGAAGCAGTAAAACTTCTGGAAGAGTATGAGCGTAAAGAGATGAAAGGGGCTTTAAAGCAAAAATTGAAAAGGTTTTTAAAGTTTTGAAGCTTTTTGTATGGAATTAATGGACGTCGAGGTTTTCAAGAAGAGCGTTTCGAGGTGGGAGGTTTTTCTTTGGTTGTGGAGCGTTCTTTTTTTTGTGTTTATTTATCTTTATTATTTTTCTAGTTTTGTTTTTCTTGGCTTGAGCGATTGGGATTTATATTTTTTGGCTTTTTTAGGGTTTGTTCCTCTTTACGTTGGTTTTAGCGAGAATCTAAGGGTAGGGTTTCCTGTATTCTTTTTATTGGCTTCGCTTGCCTGTTTTGTTTTAGGCAGTTTTTTTGATTTTATTTTCTTTGTTTACTTTGTTTTTTCTGTTGTTTCCTTTGTTTTTTATGATAATGTGTGGAGGAGTGTTGAGGAAGAGAGGATAAGAAAAAGGGACAGGGAGTGGGATGAAAAAAAAAGGGTGGAGCTTGACGAGTCCAGGAGGTTTGAGGAGGAGAGGCGTTTGAAGATGGAAAAAGAGGTTGACAGTAGGGTTGCAGAGGTTTTGAACAGGAAGTTGGGTTTAAGAAAAGCTTCAGGAGAGTTGAGCAGGAGAGAAAGAAGGATAATGAGGGAGGTTCAGCACAAGGGTTTTGTTAACGTTAAGTGGGTTATGGAGTTGAATAAGGTCAGCAAGAGAGCTGCGGTTTACGACTTGAACGTTTTGATCAGCAGGGGTTTGGTTAAGCGTTCAGGAAGCGGTAGGAGCACTATTTATGTTTCAAGCTAATCGTGCAATTTATCGTGCAAAACTTTGCGTGTAATAGTGCAAAATCGTGCACTATCGTGCAGAATCGTGCATTTTTACCTCTGAGTTTTTCAAGGGTTTTGCGGTTTTGTCGCTACCAAGATAACTAAAGTAGCGGAGTATGCTACTTTTTAGTTTATATTATTAGATTATTTATTTTAAGTGTTGATTTGTTTGAGTTGGTTTTTAAGGTTTTTTGAATGTAGTTTTTTTTAAGTGAGTGTGGTTTTGGTTTGTGGAGGCTTTCAATGTTAAGAGGAGTGTTGAGAGGGAGGTTTTTTTACTGGTTGTGATAGGTTTTTCATTGGTTTGTTTATACCTCCCAATCAAAGATATTATGAGAATGACTTTTAGGGCAGTAGAAAAATTATATATGTAAGCCGCATGGCTCAAGGTTGACTTACAGGAAGATTTATAAATAAGTTTGACTTAGTTTAAATAAGTGATTTGATATGGTTCAAGCGTTGGTGAGTATAGATGAAAATACTAATAGAGTGTTAAATGTAGTGAAAGCTAAGTATGGTTTGAGAGATAAAGGGCAGGCGATACAAGTTGTTGTAGAAAAATATATTGAGGAAGAAAATGAACCTGAACTAAGGCTAGAGTTTATTAAAAAGATGAAACAGATTGAAAAGCAGAAGAGTGTCAGGGTAAAGGATTTTGCAAAGAGATATGGGCTGGTTTGAATGTATGATTTAGGCGTCAAGCCAGAAGCTGATGAGATATTTAAAAAACTAGCAAAGAAAAATCAAAGGCAACTTGAAATAATAAATAAGAAGATTCAAGAGATAAGATTGAATCCGCAGCATGTTTATAAATTTTTAACCAAACCCTTGCAATCATTTAATCGCGTTCATCTGGATAATCATTTTGTTCTAATTTTTAAGATAAATCACCCGGATAAAATTGTAGAGGTTTACTATTTTGATCATCATGATAACGTGTATAAGTGGAGGCCTAAAAGCGAGGCTTGACTGACAGTAAAAAAATTATATAAGTATAAGATCCAGAATCCGAAGGGGCAAATCCAATGAAACGAGGGTATACTGTTGCAAACGATGTGATGCAAATAGACCTTTGATTGAAAAGGGAGATTTTTGTTTCTTTGCGGTTCGTTTTCAATCCCGCCGCTTAAGCGTGCGGGGTTTCCCGCTCACGTTGTTTAAACCAGTGGTATTATTAGAGGTTGGTTTTTACTTTTTGTTTTTTTGTTGTGTGGTTTTTGGTTTTCTTTTGGTTGTTTTAAGCATTGTTTTGATTCTTGCTATGACTTTTTTGACTTCTCTGTACTTTCCAGTGTTTGCTGGTTTTTTGTTGGTTTTGATCAGGGATTTTTCTCTTGATTTTTCTTCTTCAAGTTCCTTGAGTTTGTTTTGGAGTGCTTCCTTGCTCATTTCCTTCAATTGGTTTTTGCGTATTATTGCCATTGTTTTCACCTTGTTCGGTTATTTTGATTTCTTCGTCTAAGAATTTTGTTTTTGGAGGTATTATTGATACTCTGACTCCTATTATTCCGGCTGACATGTTTGCTTCGGCGTGGCCGACTTTTACTTTTTTGAGTTCTTCCCCGCTTTTTTTGAGGTGGCCTTGTCTTATTGAGAGGGTTTTGGCTTTGGCTCCTTTTCCGACTACTTTTCCAGCCACTCTTATTTCGGCACCTATAGCTCCGGCTTCCATTATTTCCTTTAGTGCGAAGTTTAGTATTGGTTTTACTTTTCCTTTGACTTCTATTTGCCTTGCTATTTTTTCAGCCGCTAGTTTGGCGTCTAGTGAGGGGTTTTCAACTTCGGTTACTTCTATTTGCGGGTTTTCCATGTGGAATAATAGGAGTCAGAA